>JBAZVU010000033.1:0-9894 GCA_041660725.1 Candidatus Micrarchaeia archaeon
CTCCCTTCTGATTGGAGAGACCTCGAGATGCGGGTTCGAATCCCGTCGAGCCCGTTCATTAAGAATATAAAACCCAAGAGGCAGAAGAAGGATGCTTCTTAGCGGGGTAGGGTAGCATGGAGTGCCCGCTGGGCTCATAACCCAGAGATCGGTGGTTCAAATCCACTCCCCGCTATTCCTTCTTTTCCTGTTCCAGCTCTTCCAGCTTCTTCTTTGACTGTTCTGGCGGCTGCGGGAATTCGGCTGTCGGGGCTGCAGGCAGGGGCGCTGTGGGCTGCGGCTCCGCTGTTGCGGGCTTTGGCTGCTGGCTGATTTTCGCCATCAGCGCTTCAAGCGCCTGCACGAGCTCCAGGCCAGCAGGAGTGAGGACTATCCGCTTGGTGCGGCCTGCTTTTGCAGAGTGCACAATGCCAGCTGCCTCAAGCTCATTGAGGAGATTGGATGCGTGGACAAATGACATGCCCGATGCAGTGGACAGGCCCATTATTGTGTTGGGTATGTTGGCCTGCTCAGTAGTGTGCAGGGAAAGAAGGAGCTTGACTGGCTTTTCGCGTATCAGGACGTCAGTGCGCATGTATTTGGATTGCATCATGCAATTTTAAACGTTTGAGCCCGTAGTTCCAGCATGCTTGACATCGGAATATGCGGAAAGCCGAACTGCGGCAAGTCCACGTTCTTCAGCGCAGCCACCATGGTGGATGTCGCTATTGCAAATTACCCGTTTACGACCATTGAGGCGAATAGAGGAGTGGCATATGTGAGGTCAGTGTGCCCGTGCAAGGAGTTCGGGAAGAAGTGCAATCCAAGGAACTCGAAGTGCGTGGATGGAGTAAGGCTGGTGCCCCTGACTGTGATTGATGTGGCGGGCCTTGTTCCGGGTGCGCATGAGGGAAAGGGGCTGGGCAATAAGTTTCTGGATGACCTGAGGAATGCGAGCGCAATAATACAGGTTGTTGATGCGAGCGGAAAGACTGATTTGGAGGGAAAGCCCGCAGAGGGGCAGAAGCCCGAGAAAGAGGTTGAGATGCTCGAGGAAGAGGTTGCGCGCTGGATGGCAGGCATCATAATGCGCGGAGTTGGGCTGCGAAAGAAGCTGGATGCAGAACAGATGGCAGTGCAGATGAGCGGGCTGGGCATGACAAGGGAGCACGTAATTGCTGCGTGCAACAAGCTCGGAAGAACGCACGACACTATTGCATTTGAGAAAGAGGAGGAAGTGCTGGAGTTTGCAAGGGCGCTGAGGCAGGCTGCAAAGCCGATATTGGTGGCCGCGAACAAGATAGATATCGGAGGGGCTGAGGCAAACTGCGAGCAGCTGGAAGGAAAGCTGGGCAAGGAAAGGGTTGTGCGGTGCTTTGCAGATGGAGAGCTGGCGCTGCGCAAGGCTGAGAAGGCAGGGCTCGTGAAGTACGTGCCGGGCGCAGAGTCGTTTGAGATTTTGCGCGGAGAGCAGAGGCAGAAGGATGCGCTTGGCAGGATTGGAGAGGTTGTGCGCAGGAACAATGGGACAGGAGTGCAGCAGGCATTGGACAGGGCTGCTTTCGGGCTGCTGGGGCTCATCGTAGTGTATCCGGTTGAGGATGCAACAAAGCTGAGCGATGCAAAGGGCAATGTGCTGCCTGATGCAATATTGCTGAAAAGCGGGAGCACGCCGCTGGACTTGGCAAGGGCAGTGCACACCGAGCTGGCTGAAAAATTTATATGTGCTATTGACGTGAGAAAGGGCATGAAGGTGGGAAAGGAGCACGTGCTTAAGGATGGGGACGTCCTGAGGATAGTCACCAACAGATAGGGGGCGAAAACATGGAAACGAAAACTATTGCAGCCATTGTTGTTGCAATTGCAGTCATTGCAGGCATTGTTTATTTTGCGGGCGGCGCAGGCGGGAAGAGCAGCGGGGCAAATGCATCCATGGTGCTGCTTTCCGCAGTTGAGAGGTCTGCAAATCTCACGGCATATGCGGTTGACAGGTACAAGCTGGATGGCGATAGCGCGCCCATAAACTCCAGCGCACTGGTGCTGGGCGAGAGGAAGAGGGTAATTGTCTGGAGTGGCATTGGCGTGGAGTACAGGGTCTACCTGCTGCCTGAAGGGAATTTCGTATGCCTTGGCGAGTTGGGGGCGTGCATGAAGGTAGAAAGCGCCAGCATAAACGACTACAAATCAGTGGTCAGTTACGCCCAGGCCCAGATAGGCGCGCCAGATGTTGCGAAGACAAGGCGCTGGGTCGAGACAGGCGTTATTGAGACTGTTGGGAATGTTGCTGAGAAGAAGGTTGCAGGCAGGACGTGCCAGTGGATAGAATACCGGCTCAATTTTGAGAAGATGAGCGATGCCGATTTGGGCGGGGACAGGCGAATTGCATTGGCAGTTTCAGAGGACATTGTGGATTGCTATGATAAGGAAACTGGATTTGGGCTGTATAGCTGGCACAACAGCACAGTCCTGGGTGAGAGTAAGATTACGATATTCAACACGTCACTGTTTGACCCCAAGAGAAAGGCAGTTGAGAGCGACTTCTCAATAAAGGGCGAGATCGTGAACCAGAGCAGGTTCCAGGCACTGGAGGGAGCGGCCATTTCAGCAAGGCAGTGCGTGCTCAAGCAGTCAGAGGCAGAGAGGGACCGGTGCTTCGAGGCAGAGGCATACAACAGGGACGACATCAGCTTCTGCGACAACATTGCAGGGACGGACAGGCGCGATTTGTGCTATATGGTTTTCCTGCCGCTGCAGAAGAATGCAGGCATTTGTGAGAAAGTTCAGGGAAAGAAGGATGACTGCTACTTTGAAGTCGCCAACCAGGGAATTGATGCCGCTGCATGCGCACAGGTTTCAGATGCAAACTATGCAGCGCTGTGCAGGGCAGTTGTTGATGGGAACTCCACGGGTTGCATGGGGGTTGTGAGGGTGGATGAGTGCTATTATCATATTGCGCAGAAGACGCTGGATGCCGCACTGTGCGAGAAGATAGGCAACAGCACCATAAAGAGCAACTGCCTGAGGGATGCCAGTGCCGGCTGAAGTCACGCCAGCAGGGCGCGAGGCGCTCGGAAAGGGCAAGCTGGAGCTCAGGCTCAAGCGCCAGGGAATATACCAGCGCATTGAGTTCGTAGTGAAGCGATTTCCAGTGGGCAAGGAGGCCCACGTGGCACTATGCTGTGAAAGGATAGTGGATGCAGGCGAGATGGAGCGGCTGGCTGCAGAGCTCGGGTTGCCTATTTTTTCTGCCAATGGGAAGATTTTTCCAAAAGGGACCGGCGCAAGTGATTTTGTAGGGCTTTGATGTGCCGGAATGTAGTGAGGCCCCGCACTTCCACTAATATGCATCGTGGTTGTTCGCCGTTGTTTTTATGAGATGGTTTTGATTGTTTTAGTTGTTTTTAGTTAAGTTAAGGTTTATAAGTAGTATGTAACTATAGTTACATAATGATTATTTATTGCTATGATTTAAAAATAAAAAATCCAAATGCCTACAACACACTGAAAAGGCGTTTCTACTACCACCTGAAAAAATCCAGCATCTCAAAAGCGCCCTGGAAGACCAAATCAGTGCTTGCGGTGCCGGATAAGCTGGAAAAACTGGCAGACACCTTCTTCAGGCAGTGGCGCGGCTTCATTGAAGTGTACAAGATAAGGGCAGATGAAATCGAGCAGCTCCTCTAGCGCCATGGCTGACGGGCGTAAAAATGAAAAACAGAACCAACAAACGGGAATAGCGGAAGTGCTGGGTCTCTCCCTGCTTGCCTGCTTATTCAAGCGGCGGGGCAGGGCCAGTCTGCTTTGCAACCATTACAACATCCTCAACAGACTTCACATACTTGTAAAGAACGCTCTTTTCCCTCAAAATCCTTTTTGCATCCTCACGGGAAATGGATGCGAGCGGCTCCGTAAGTATTCTCACAACCTCGCCCTTCTCAAGGTCCACTACGACTTCCTGAACCTTGCCGAGGAACTTGCCCTCATCATTGTATATGTCCATTCCATAAAGACGCGACATGCGGACTGTCATCTGATCACCTGCGCGTATATGCGCGCCTCGGTTTAAAAACCTATCCTCCCCTAACATACTACGTTGCAAGCAGATGATTGGAACCCTTTTCCTCTCTTGGCGATAGGATGATTTACACCTTCGATAAGTTCGAGGACTTCCAGGCAAAGGCCCGCGAGCTTGGCATCACGAGCGACTTGGAAAAGCTCCAGAACCTCGACATTCTCTTCTACGAACAATACCCAGAATACATGCTATTCAACCTCGTCTCATTCGAGAGTGGCATAAACAAGATCATCATCCTCCTCAAGGAAGACGCACTCATCTATCCCTCCTTGCTCTTTGAGAGTGACCGCATACTAAAGATCAAGGTGAAAGGGCCTTACCGTGAAAGCACAATTGCGGCCTATACTGTTCTGAAGAAAATGTCCGACAACTACTACAGCTACTTTGAGGCAATAAACCGGGAACTCGCCCACGCTACGGATGCTCCGAGCAGTGAAAAGCTGGAGCAGCTCAGCCGCAAGCTCAGGCGCCTGCAGGACATTGTGGATGACTTCACAGCGCTTCTCATCCGCCTGAACGAGAGCGAAGTTCCTTTTGTCGACACCAAGAAAATCGGCTATGAGTTCGACATTCTGCTTGCCCGCTCAAGGCACCTTGAGCACCGCTGCGAGGTAGCAAAGAGCGACATAAACATGCTCTACACTCGCCGTGAAATGAGGGAGGGTGCGGAACTCAACAAGCGCCTTGAGAAGCTGACCGAGGTAATGAAAAAGCTCACGGCCTTCACCATCATCCTGATGCTGCCGACACTGCTCACGTCCCACTATGGCATGAACTTCAAATTCATGCCAGAACTCGACAGCCCGATTGGCTATCCTGCTGTCACTATTGCAGGTTTGCTAATCATGGCTACGACTGCCCTTTACTTCCGGCACAAAGGCTGGCTCTGATTCTCATCTGGAGCTCCAATACCTCTTTGTCCTTATGAATAGTTTCTGCGCCTCCAGCAAATCCATGAACAAATAGGCCTCATCCTTGTGCAGCCTTGCTAGCACCCGTGCAGCAGTCCTGCTTCCAACGCCATACGTGCCCAGTGCGACTGCTGCCCGTTTCCCATATGCCTCGATAATGCTCGCCCTCAGGAGCAACTCGGGCTTCTCCTTCTTCAGCATCTCCTTCGGCTCCTCATCCTTGTCAATGACTGCGACCATTGTGCTGCCGCACCCGCACCTTATCTTCCCCTTGATGTCTCCTGCCTTTTCATAGAACACGCGGCCGCAGTAGGTGCACAGGAACCGCACGCTTTTTGACGAGAGCTGCGCTGCAAATGCCTTCAGCACCTCGCGCGTCGGCTCAATCGGTGCAAGGAATTCCCCTGCACGAACCCGCACACTCGCCATCCTGCTGAGCTGGCTAAGCTTGCCCGAGTCAATTGCTATTACCTCAATCTCCCTGCCTCTCACCTGCGCCAGCACTTTCTGCGCCCCCTCCACATCAAAATAGTCGGCAATCGCGCTCCGCACTGCCTCCTTGTGTATTGGCGTGCCGACAAGATGCTTCATTGCCCGCTGCCCGACCGTCATGTCCTCATCTATCAAGCCAAAGAGCCTTGCCACGTGCACAAAGCGGTATTTGAACAGGTTCGCATCCCCGAGCTGCATCTCCATTATTTCCTTCAGGCTTCCGAGCCTGTGGAAAACAGCTGCAACTTCGGCAGCCCTTGCCCTCATTGGCGTGCGCAGGAAAATGCAGTAAGCATCAGAATCAGCCCTCACCTTTACTCCGTATTTTGCACCCAGGACAGTTGAAAGCACAAGCGCCAGCGTCCTATTTGCCCTCGTGCCAAAGCACGCATGCACGACAACGTTCTCCCCGCACGCGTCAACAACAATCGTCCTGTTGCTTGCGGGAATGCTTGCAAACGCAGCAGCATCCTCTTCATACCCTCGCGGTGCATTGCCTGCAAGCTTGCCGATCTCCGCGCGTTTCCTGCCAACAGCCTGCGCAATTTCATAGGGGATTGGAATCTCCTCGCCAATCCAGTCGGGCACCCCTGCACCAAGCTCATCACTTGGTTCGACAACAATCTCCTCGCCAACATCCAGCACGCGCCACGGGACTCCTTTTGATATGAAAACCTCGCCAGGCCCGAGCATGGAAACAAATGCCTCATCCAGATTCGCAACTATCGAGTTGGTCGCCGCATTCCTCATTGCAAACTTCTTTGCCTTTGGAATGGTGCTGACGTTTCTGTAGTAATAGAGCAATGCCGCCTTTCCGGGCGCATATGCTTCCCCCTCCTTTCTCACTATTCTTTCCGCAACCAGCTGCTCCAAAACCTCGATAAGCTCCTCTTTTTTCAAGCCAGTATATGGCGCAGCTCTCCTGAAAACAGCATGCATCTCATCCGCCTTCACGCTTCCTCTTTCCACCAGAAAGCCGGCAGCGGACTGTGCGAGCACGTCGAGTGCTGCATGCACCATCACATCTTTTTCCAGCTGCCCTGCCTCGGCCCTTTCAGCTATCACGCTGCATTCCAGCTGGTCGTGCCCATCTGTTGCCACGACTGTTCCGTGGGGCACCAGCTTTTCAGCATGCCCGCTCCTTCCAACGCGCTGCACAAGCCGCGTCACCTGCCTTGGCGATGAATACTGCACCACCCTCTCAATATCTCCAATGTCAATGCCGAGCTCCAGCGAGGACGTGCACAAAAGCGCCTTCACCTTTCCCTCCCTGAACGCATCCTCGGCAGCAAGCCTTGCCTCGCGCGAAAGCGAGCCATGGTGCACTGCAACAGATGCGCCCATTTTCAGCAAGCGCGATGAAAGTATTTCCGCCATCTGCCGCGTATTCACGAAAACAAGCGCCTTTCCCTTTTCAATCTCCTGCTTCAGGAACTCCAGCCTCCCAAGCGCGCCGGCATCCACGTGCAGTTTCTCAGCAAGCTCTGCCTCCTCCTTTTTATGCGGCCGCACAACACCCAGGTGCATGAGCCTCTTCCTGCCCACCTCTACAACCTCGCACAGCCTGTCGCCTGCAAGGAACCGCGCAACTTCAGCCTCATTGCCAACGGTGGCGCTCAACCCAACTCGCTGAATCTCAGCACCTGCCATGCCCTCGCTGCCAGCAAACCCCGCTACCCCGCTTCCCTCGCCAATGAATCCGGCTTCCGTGCTTCCAGCGTTTTTTCTTTGCCTTCTTGCAACAAGCCTCTCAAGTGAAAGTGCGAGCTGCGCCCCTCTCTTGTCCGAGAAAAGTTCGTGAACCTCATCAATCACTATTGCGCGCAAATTCTCAAGTGCAGGCCCGAGCCGCCTGTTCACGAGCATCGACGCAAAAGTCTCAGGCGTGGTAATCATCAGGTGCGGCGGGCTCTCACTCTGCCTAGTTCTCTCAGCCTGCCCTGTGTCGCCGTGCCTTACACCAACGGTGAGCCCGAGCTCCTTGCACCACCACTTTATGCGGCTAAGCATGTCCCTGTTCAGGGCCCTCAATGGCGTGATGTACAGGAGCAGGATGCCTTGCGCATTTTTCTCAGCCACCACACAATCAAGCAGCGGCAGCAGTGCGGCCTCTGTTTTCCCAAAACCCGTCGGCGCAATTACCAGCGCGTTCGCCCTGCTAGCCACAACTGGCCATGCCTTTTTCTGCACCTCATTCAGCGCCCCGAACCTCTTCCTGATGAGCGCCTCGAGTAGGGGGTCCATAAGGCATAAAATGCCACGCGAGAAAATATAAGCCGATGCTCTGGACCGACAAACATGCGCCGAAAAAGCTGGGGGACTTCGAGGGCAACCAAAAGGCCCTTGCAACACTTTCAGCCTGGGCCAAGGAATGGGAAAAAGGCAAGGCCCAGCAGCCGCTCATACTTCACGGCCCGCCCGGCACGGGCAAAACTGCGCTTGCGCGGGCAATAGCGGGCGAAATGAACTGGGGCATTCTGGAAATGAATGCGGGGGACGTGCGCAACAAGGACCGCATTTCGCGCATTGCCGGCCACGGGCTTGCAGTCTCCTCGCTCACAAACACGCGCCGCCTGCTTCTCATCGATGATGCAGAGCGCATGTTCGCATCTGACAGGGGCGGCATGGCCGAGCTCTCCCGCCTCATCACATCAGCCTCGCAGCCCCTCATCTTCACTGCAGAAGACCTGTGGAACCCGAAGCTTGCGCCCCTGCGCCAGAACTGCAAGGGCGTCGCTCTCTCGCGCCTTGAGCAGCCGGAACTCACGCGCCTCCTTGAAAAAGTAGCCAAGGCCGAGAAAGCTCCTGCGAGCAAGGCGCTCATTGCAAAAATAGCCTCAACTTCCAACGGCGACGCGCGTTCAGCGATAAACGACCTCCAGGCAGCTGCGGAAGGCCGCGCTTCTGACTCAGAGGATGCGGGCAGGCGCGACAGGCAGACTGACGTCAAGGACGCACTGCACAATCTGTTCACTGCCCAGAACTTTGCAGATGCCCGCAGGGCGACTTTTGATGTTGACGTTGACAGGGACATGCTCCTGCACTGGATTGATGAGAATGTGCCGCGCGAGTTCGGCACGCGCCTTGAGCTGGTGAAGGCCTTCGACGCCCTCTCCCGCGCCGCGCTGTTCGACGGCCGGGCGTTCAGGCGCCAGTATTATGCGCTCTGGCGGTACTCCGGAGACCTCATGTCCGCCGGTGTCGCTCTCTCTCGCAAGGAGCCGCGAAAAGCCCAGAATCCAGCCTACCAGTTTCCAAGGAATATTCTCCACCTCTCCCGCACGCGCGCCTCGCGGGCGCTGATAAAATCAGCAAGCCAGAAAATAGCCGCAGCCTGCCACGTTTCAACACGCCAGGCCCGCTCCTACTTCCCTCTTATTTCAGCCCTTTCCCTCTCCAAGGACGGGCGCGACCTGCTTTCCCGGAACCTGGGCCTTGAGGATGCAGAAGTGCTGCTTCTCTCTTCGGTGGCCAGGATAGGTTTTAAAAAGTAGGCATTCGATTACAAGCCATGGTCAATGCAAGGGCAGTTCTCTCAAGGGCCTTTCTTTTCGCCGCGCTCGCAGTGCTAATTGCGTTTCTCGCAATTTCCTACCAGGGCCTGCGCATGCCAGCGCAGCTGGATGCAATGTATGTTGCAAAAGTGCTGCTGGGCGTGCTTGCCACCCTCTTCCTTCTTGCCTACCAGCTGAAATGGGTTCTCTCGCGCCACGACCTGCCTCTCCTGCGCTATTATGCGAAGAAGAAGATGTTCGAGCAGAACATAGCGGAAGGCGCCGGCATCCTGTTCCTCACCTCTGCCTTCTTCCTCGACATGGCACAGCATCTCGGCTGGGTGCAGGGAAATTCAGCAATGGTCATCACCAATGTGCTTGAAGTAATCGCACTGGTGTTCTTCGGCTATTCATACTACAGGCTTATGCGCTTTGAAGGCGCTTGAGGTGGAATAATGGGCATACTCGAAGTGTTTGGAAAAAAGGACGTTGGAAAGTCCCTGATTGGCAACATACCATACGGGATGAAGATGCACTTCAGGCCAATACGCATGGACACCAAGGAAAAGGGGCCAGTAGACCTCATAATTGACTTGGAGAACCTGCGCGACGAGGAGCCTCTGATGACCTCTATAGTTGTTCAGGTGCCGAAGGTTTTCGGCCTTGACTCAATGGGCATCAATACGACCCGCGAAATACGGCTGGGCTATCTAAAGCCGCGCGAGTCCAAGCAGCTCGACATTGAAATATACCCGAGCGCGAGAGCAAAGCCCGGCGAGTTTCCGGTGCAGGTTACCGCGTTCTGCCATTACCGCGACTATTCGCACATACTCAACTCAGTGCGCAAGCGCCTTGAGCTGAGGGTAGTATAGCTAGTGCGGGCTGGAAAATAAAAAAAAAAGAAAAAAACGAAAAATAGCGGGGTGGGTTTGATGAAGTATAT
>JBAZVU010000034.1:0-2013 GCA_041660725.1 Candidatus Micrarchaeia archaeon
GGCGACGTGAAGTGGATTGAGAAGGAGCTTGCGCACATAGTGAGCAAGACGGACGCGCCCATCACTCTTGAAGTCGAGAATGTCAACATACCTGACCGCGGGATTTTCGAGCTGGACATCAACTCGTTTGCCATCAACCCCGTAGTGGTGAAGGACGTTGACGGAATCTACTACATCAGGCTTGGCCTCGGCTCGCCGCTGAGCAATGAGAAGATGCATTCCAAGGGCAAGAAGGCCAAATAGCTAGAGAAGCAGGCCAATGGCAAACGACAGCATATTTGCAAGCACCGCAGCCCCTGCAGCCCTTTTCCATCCTGCTTTCCTGAATGCCGCTGCATAAGCAATTGCCTCAAATGCAAAGGCGAAAATTTCAGCCAGCACGAGCGATGGCAAATAGCCTGCTATCAGGGCAGGGAATGCGAACCACACTATTGGCAGGGTGAGCACGTTGCACAGGAGCACTACTGCAATTATGCGCTTCGCACTCTCCTTCCTCCGCAAGAGTGCATATGCCACTGGCAGTTCCACCAGGTTAGTAAGCAAAAAGGCAAAGAAAAAATGATAGAGCGGGGCATCTACACGCTCACTTGAAGGAGCCGGCGAAGGTTCTGGCGTGGGCGACGCTCCTGGCTGGGGTCCTGGCATGGGAAACGGATTCGCAAACGCAAGCGGCAGAAGCAGCAGGGCGACAATCAGCACCGCAATCTTCATCTCAACCCGACCTCCTCACATTCTCTTGCGCGCTATTGCAAGCGCCGGCAGCAGCACCAGGCCAAGGCCTGAAAGGCAGCACCAGTTCGACGGGCCCGGAGTTGGGTTTGGCTCAGGGCCTGGCTCGGGAATCGGGTTGCCCCCGCTAGTCAGCGCGCCAGTTGCAACATCCATCTCGAAGTTGTGGCCTCCCGGGCTTTCAAGCGAAACTTCCTGGCTTGTCACTGTCTTTCCATCTGCCTTCAGCTCGAACCTGCCCTTTGAATAGAAGCACGGGTTGAACTTGTAGTACTGGGGCCTTGTGCAGCTTGCGCCATTGCAGCTCATTACCATGTCATACGGGTCAACTGAGCCCTGCGGCACTGTATTGCGCACTGTTGCATCTGAGCAGAGGTAAGTCATCTGCACAGTGCCAGTGTAAGGCTGCCCATTCTTCACAACATCCACCATCACCCCTACAGGCGAAGGCCCTGGCCCCACGTCGGCAAATGCCAGCGGCAGGAGCAGCATGGCAGCAAACAGAACAATTTTCAAATCCATCCAAATCACCCCGCAAATTTCCTGGACTTTGCAGCTGCAAATGCACCTGCAAGCACGAACATTATCATTGCAACGCTCAGGCAGTTCGGAGGCGGCGGCTGCAGCCTCTCGCATCCTCCATTCGCGCAAACAAATCCGCTGTTGCACTCTGCATCAGACGCGCACCCTGCACTTGACCCTGGCTGCTGCCCCTTTTGCACATTTATCTCAGCAGAGTAAGTTGCAAGCAGCTTGGCAGGGTCAATTTTCTCATACACCTCTTTCGTGGTGGTGCTGAATGATGTCCCTGCCTTTTCGCCTGTGCTGCTCACGGCAGTCATTGTAATCGCAGCAGCATATTCCTCTGGCGGCAAGGGCACTGCCGTCACACCATCCTTCAGCGGTATTTCATAGCTGTAGGACAGGTAGTCATTCGGAGGCTCGAAATTCACCTCCACAAAAGCAGACACTCCGGAAAGCGCATTGCCATCCTGGTCCTTCACGTCAAACAGCACGTCAGTGCCCGGCTCCTCTGCCAAATCGCTCCGCACCAAGCCATTCTTGCCAGAATGGCCAGCAGCCTCCCCCTCATCCCACTTCCCATTGCTGTTCGTGTCCTGGAATGCATGGTGCATCACAAACACATGGTCCAGCTCAGTCTGCGTGCTGCCTGCAAGGTAGGGCGAATGCAGCGCGGCGTTCGCCTTTGTAACCTCATTTATCGCAACATAGAAGTCGCGCAAATTGTGCACATACCTCATGCCCTGCCCGTCATTGAAATCC
>JBAZVU010000034.1:2023-9424 GCA_041660725.1 Candidatus Micrarchaeia archaeon
CGAGAATGCTGCCCAGATGTCAGAGAGCGGGAGCGCCACGCTCTCATCATCGTGCGCCCCATAGTCATTCACGCTGTCCCGCAAATCCAGCATTATGCCCGCTATTGCAAGCTCCTCTGCAGTCTTGCGCTTGGGCGCATCCATCAAATAATTCTCCTCCAAATTCCACACAGTCTTCCCCACTTCGTAATTGCCCCTCTTGCCCATGTTGAAATACCTCTTCATCTCCAAGGCGCAGAATTCCGCCCAGCCCTCAACAAGCCCCCACTCGCTGTCAGGGTTGTTGTAATAGCCTGCATGGTCATTGCCGAGCGGGCTGCGCATCTCAGGCTGTGCCTCATCCTGTATATGGTGGCAGTACTCATGGAACTCCCTGTTTGTGGGTGCTGCGAAAAGGTTGAACACGCTGCCGCCTGTCTCAATCCTCATGCCCACCTCATCAGGCGCCTGATTTGCATACACTTCCGAGAGGTGCGATGTGCCGTGGTTCGGGTCAAATGCAGTCACCCTTTCCATTGCAACTGGCGTGAACTTGAGCGCCTTTTCCCTGAACTCAACAGCCTTCAGCATGTTGAGGTAAATCTGCGCAAGGGGCTTCTGGTCCCAGGACGCGAGCTCCTTGTCATAATAGGCCAGCCTGCTGTCATTCGACGGTATTCCCCTGTCCATGTAAAAGCCGCTTGACCTGCTCCCTCCCTGCATTGCCGTAACCTGCACTGCCTGCGCCTTGTCCGTAAAGTAGATGAGCAAATCAATCTCATTGCCGGGTGCCAGCGCCTTGGCGCTCCTCCACTCAAACTTCCCGTTCTCCCCAAGCCACGCAAAATCATTCGGGTCCTCGGTGCGCACGCCCTGCGCGTCAGTGTACTCGAACATCACCTTTGCATTCTTCACAGGCACAAGCCCGCCGAGGTCATTCTTGTAGTAAATGTAGCCGTATATCCTGTCAACCGCCTTTGCAGGCTGCACTGGCTGCGGGGCAGGGGGCGCTGGCTGCGTGCAATAGGCGGAGTTTGGCACGCCCTCATAATACTTGCAGCGCATTGCAGTGCACAATGTTCCGGGCACCCACTCGCTTGCTTCCACATTGACAGCATAATATGTCCCGTCAGCGCCGCACCACGGTTCGCAGTCTGCACAATCCTGCTCCACCACCTTTGCCTCGCACGAAGTCGCGTCCGCGCACTTCCCTGTTGGGCAGCTCATGGGCGACATGGCATAGCAGGTTCCGCCTGCGCATCCTCCCTGCTCAAGCTTTCCATTGCTGCAGCTGACAGGGCAGTCGTCTCCCGTGTTGCAGGAAGTGGCAGAAATAATGCCGGGCAGCGCGAATGCCAGCAAAACCAGCAGCACTGCCAACTTCATCTACAATGCCCTCCTCACTATTTTCTCAGCCTGCCCGACGTAAGTTGAATAGTCGAATATCTCCTTCAGCTGCTTGCCAACGAGCTTCTTCACCTTCTCATTCCTCGCAGCAACATCCTGCATCCTCTCGCCTTTCATGAGCGCCTCGCCCGCAATTGTCCTCACAAGCTCATGCCCTTCCTGCCTTGGCATTCCCTTCTCTGCAAGCGCGCCAACAAGCCGCTCGCTCAGAATCGCGCCCCCGCCCATCTCCAAATTCTTCCTGATATTCTCAGGGAAGAAAACAAGCCCGTCCAAAATGCTCGTGACTTCCTTGAGCATGTAATCAGTGATGATGAACGACTGCGGGAAAATTATCCTCTCATTCGCGCTGTTCGTCAAATCCCTCTCATGCTCCAGCGGAATGTTCTCCATTGCCACCTGCACATCTGACCGAACTATGCGAGCGAGACTGCAAACTCGTTCGCTTCGGTGCGGGTTCCTCTTCTGCGGCATTGCAGACGAGCCAACCTGCTTCTTTCCAAATGCCTCTGCCACCTCGGAAATCTCGCTCCTCTGCAAATTCCTTATTTCCTTTGCAATCTTCTCCAATGTCGTGGCAATCAAGGCCAAAATGAACAGCGCCTCTGCATGCCTGTCTCGCTGCACAACCTGGTTGGTAACTTTCGCGCTCTCCAGCTGCAGCCTCTTCATCATGATGCCCTCAATCTTGAATGCATTCGGCCCCAAGGCGGCCATTGTGCCAACAGCGCCGCTTATCTTGCCTGCGAACATGCGCGGCTTGCTCTGCGCCAGCCTCACCAGGTGCCTGTCCAGCTCGCTCTTCCACAGCGCGAACTTCAGCCCATAAGTAGTCGGAACGGCATGCTGCCCGTGCGTCCTGCCAACGCAAACCGTATTCGCGTGCCTCACTGCCAGCTTTTCCAGCAGCTCGCCCAGCTTCTGCGCCCTTCCCTCAATAATCGCATACGCATCCTTGAATGCCATCGCCGTAGCCGTATCCTCTATGTCGTAACTGGTGGCGCCCAGATGAACATACTTCGCAGTCTCGGAATCGCACTGCTCGCTCAGCGCCCTCACCATTGCCATCAGGTCGTGGTGAATCTCATCCTCAATCTGCTTCACGCGTGAAAGCTTCACATTCTGCATTGCCTTCTCCATTTCCTTTGCGCACTTCAGGGGCATCTCGCCTGCCTCTGCGCGCGCGTAAGCCAAGGCGACTTCAACCTCCATCCAGCGCCGCAGCTTGCTCTGCTCGTCAAACACTGCGTTCATGTCAGTTGCGTACCTTTCCTCAAGAGGAGAAACAGCCATTCAACCCACCACGAATTCCTATCCCAGCAACATTATTTAAAGCCTGCCTTCGCACTAGGAAACCATGATGGAATTCCTGCAAGTTGACGTCGGGGACATAGGCAAGCTCCAGGCACTAAGCCTGCTAAATTTCATCTTCTCGCTCGTGATTTCCTGGCTCGCTCTCTCGCTTTCATTGAAGATGCGCGGCAAGACGTTCTCCAGCACCCTGATGGTGCTCTCCATAGCGCTGCTCATCTTCGCAGTGCACCAGGCCACATTCGTGCTCAACCCAATACCGAACGTGAGGTGGGACGTGATAAGGGCGCTTACCGAAACACTCTTCGCGCTCGTAATCTTCTACGGCCTGTTCAAGCTCGGCAAGAGCCTTGATGCCTACCAGCACATCATCAGGCAGAAAAAGTAGTCTTTCTCAGCCGCCCAGAACGGCGACCATCCAGCCAATCAGCACTATTCCTGCTGCAAAAGACGCTAGCTGGAGCGAGGACCTGCGAGTGCTCGTCTCCTTGTGCATCTCCGGCACCAAATCAGCGCATGCAATGTAAATGAAATGCCCTGCTGCAAGAGGCAGGAGCAGGCCTATCAGCGCAGGCATAAAGGCGGCGAAATAGTAGGTGAGCACTGCGCCGAGAAGCGCCATGAGCGCGGAAAGGAAGTTGAACAGCAGGGCCTTGCCCTTGCTGAACCCGCCGTAGATGAGCAGGCTGAAATCCCCGATCTCCTGCGGTATTTCGTGCGCCATTATTGCAATAGTGGTCGTGATTCCAAGCGCAGGATTCTGCATGAAGCTCGCCGCAATTATGGCGCCATCCACGAAGTTGTGCACTCCATCGCCCACCAAATTAAGATATGTGAAAGGCAGCTCGCCCTTCTCGCCCTTGTGGTGGTGCTTGTGATGGTGGTGCCAGTGCAGGAACTTCTCTATCACAAAGAACATCACTACGCCCACAACTGCAAGCTGCATTGTCTGCTGCAGCCCTGCTGCATCAATGCCCTCTGGTATGAGGTCGAAGAAAGCTGCCCCGAGCAGCGCGCCTGCTGAAAAGCTCACGAACAAATAGAGCAGCGAGTGCAGGTGCTTGTCATTTATGCTGAGGGTGAGCACGCCCACGAGCGACATTGCGCTCACCACGAAGCTCGCAAGCAGTATCTCAAATAGAACCATTGCCTTGCACCGCCTCATCTCTCGCCTTGCAGGAATAAAAACCCTTGCAGGCGCCAAAATGCTTAAATACAATTGGAGCAGCAAGCTGCCCAAGAGTAAGGGGGTGGGTGGATGGCTAGCATAGTATTTGCAGCAAGGCCGGGAAGCATCAGGCAGATTGCTCCGCGCAATACGCCCCAGCATCCCGAATGGCGCGAGTTCGGCGCTCCGCGCCCCGAGGGAATAATGGGCGGAAGCGGCGGGAAATCCGCGCCTGAGCATGTCGCTTTGCCAGTGGAGACCTCAAAACCAAAGGCAAAGCAGGCCGAGGCCCCCAAGGACCCGTTCCCGTACAACGGCGGCCGCGACACGCGCTGAGTTCAGCCCAGCACTTTCTTCCCGAAATAAGGGACCAGCGCAGGCGGAATGAGCACAGAGCCGTCCTGCTGCTGGAAATTCTCAAGAACAGCAATCATTGTCCTGCCCACTGCCAAGCCGCTTCCATTCAAGGTGTGCGGGTGCTCCAGCTTCCCCTTTCTCCAGAATCTCATATTCATCCTTCGCGCCTGGAAATCAGCGCAGTTTGAGCACGATGAAATCTCCCTGTACTCATTCTGCCCGGGCAGCCACACCTCAATATCGTAAGTCTTGGCAGCTGCAAATCCCAAGTCGCCAGTGCACAATTCAACGATGCGATAGGAAATGCCAAGCGCTTCCAAAATGCCCGCCGCATCACCGACCAGCTTCTCCAGCTCCGCAAAACTCTCTTCAGGCTTCACAATCTTCACAAGCTCCACCTTGTTGAACTGGTGCTGCCGCAGAATTCCGCGCACATCCTTCCCGTACGCCCCGGCTTCCCTGCGATAGCAAGGAGTGTAGGCACAATAGTTCAAAGGCAGCTGCTCCTCCTTCAGGCTCTCATCAGCATGCATGTTCGTAAGCGTCACTTCAGCAGTGGGTATCAGGTAGAGCCCATCCCTCTCTACTTTGTAAAGCTCCTCTTCAAACTTCGGCAGCTGCCCAGTGCCGGTCATTGTCTTCTCAGTCACCAGGTGCGGCGTCATGTGCTCCACATAGCCCCTCTTCGCCTGGAAGTCAAGCATGAAATTTATGAGCGCCCTCTCGAGGCGCGCGCCATCGCCCTTCAGAACAGAGAAGCGGTGGCCTGCCATCTTCACGCCTCTCTCAAAATCAAGTATGCCTAGCTTTTCTCCCAGCTCCCAGTGCTCCTTTGGCTTGAATGCAAATTTCTTCGGCTCTCCGAATTTTCTTACCAACTTATTATCAGCAGCATCATTTCCAACAGGAACTGATTTATCGGGGATATTCGGCAGCGTAATGAGTATTTTATCTATTTTCGCCCTCAGAGCATCCGCCTTCTCATTCACCTTCTCAATTTCCTTGCTCTTCTTGCCTATTTCAGCCAGCTCCTTCTTCGCATCCTTGCCGGCCTTCTTCAAATTGCCAACTTCAATGGAAATCTTGTTGCGAGTAGCATTCAGCTCGTCAGCCTCGCCCCTCACCTTGCGCCACTCAGCGTCGAGCTTGAGTATTTCCGCAACTGGCTTGACGTCAGCTCCCCTCTTCGCAAGCGCTTCCTTCACTGCATCCGCATTCTCGCGGAAAAGTCTGATGTCCAGCATGTTTCTCACGCCAATTATCGCATTCGCAATTTAAATGATTATTTCGCCCACGCCCTCTTCACCGCGGAGAACAGCTCCTCAATAAGTTTCACGTCCTTCTCTTCAATTGCAGGGCCATAGGACACTTCCACAACCAGCGCCGAATCCTCCGCGTCGAAGTAAATTTCATTAAAGAAATTTGTCGGAGCCAGGCCTGTCCCCAAGCCAGAAGGGCGGAAGGCCATCTTTCGCGCAACCGATGCAGCTTCCGCAGAGGCAACAGTTCTCATAAGCGTTTCGAAGTCCGGTGCGCCTCCTCCTCCACTGCTGAACAGTTTCTTTCCAGCCTGCATCTTCCCAATCTTTTGCTTGGGTGGCTTGCCGACATGGCAGCTTATCCTGGTGCACATCATTCCCGCAGGCAAGGCCCATGTGCTCATTGCAAGCCCCCAGCCAGGAAGGGCAGTAAGTTTCAGGCCGTTACTTCCTGTCTTCACCCATTTCCCATCAAACTTCTCAAAACCTGTGTTTTCCAGCGCCCCTTCTGCCTCCTCTTTCATAAGCCTGTTCCTGAGAATTTCTTCTCCGATGAACGAAATTATGAAAAGCGGGACAATTGCAATGAAAAACAGGTCCCCATGCAGGCGCACGTTGTTCTTCATGAGGCTTGCAAGCGGGAATAGCCAAATGAGCAGCGATAGGATGAGCACTGCCCACGGCACCAAATAAAGAAGCCAAAGCCAGGTTCTGCGATTGCTGCCCATTAGGAATTACCTCAGCAGCTCGCTCCTTGCCTGCTCCACCTGCCCGCGCGCAACATCCTGCTTGCGCCTGAAATTCGGCAGAAGTGAATTTGAAAACCTCAGCGGCAGCATCGACTCGTAAATCTCATTCATCCTCTCAAAAAATTTCTTTGCCTCAGCTTTCTTCCCTCTCTTGAGCGCCTCGAGCATCTCCCTTCTCAGCTCGCCCACAACATCGCACAGCCCAGTAAGCCAACTCTCAAAAGGTATGCCCAGCTCCTTGTAAGTTGGCATTGGCTTGCCTGCAACAGCGGCAACAAGCATCTTCACCTCTGCATACTCCTGCAATGACTGGCCGCTAATATGCTCGAAATTCCTGTCAATTGCCTTGACTTTCTTCACAAGCGCATCAGCGCCTGCAAGGTGCTTCTTCGCAACATCTATCTGCCTCGCATGAATGGCCTTTATGGAATTAGCGCACTCGCGCACAAGCTCGCGCGTCAGGCGCAAAAGCTCGTCCTGCGCGTGCTCGCGCTTCTTCAGCTCCTCAACCATTTCGCCAATAGCCTTGTCCATTTCTCCTGCCATTCCGCTCATCTCCCCCGATATTGATGGTTTATAAAGACTAGCAATTAAATAGGTTTCAGGCGTGGGGGATTGATTCAATGATAGTTCTATCCGTAGGCGGCTCACTAGTCAACCCGGGCGAGCCGGACGTTGCATACCTGCGCAAGCTGTCCGAAATACTGAGGCACAACAGGCCATTGGGCATAATCATAGTTACTGGAGGGGGCAAGCCTGCGCGCACCTACGCCAATGCAATACGCGCCCTGGAAGGCAATGAGTTCATGGCAGACGAGGCGGCAATTCTCTCAACCAGGCAAAATGCGCACCTGCTCATAGCTGCAATAGGCAAGAAGGACGGCCATGTAATAGTGCCCCAGGACTTTGACGAGGCAGCGCGCTCAGCCCTCAGCGGGCGCATAGTTGTGATGGGCGGCACCATACCTGGCCTCACCACTGACGCAGACGCTGCCCTAATAGCCGAGAAGCTTCATGCTGAGCGGATAGTGAACCTGAGCAACACTGCGGGCATATTTGACAGCGACCCGCGCAAGAACCCTAAGGCAAAGAAATACAACCAGATGAACTTCCAGCAGCTTGTTTCGCTTGCAATGAGGAGCGATGAGCGCACAGCTGGCACGCACTTCAT
>JBAZVU010000035.1:0-9329 GCA_041660725.1 Candidatus Micrarchaeia archaeon
CCTGTGAGAGCCTCGAAAAATTCCTCGCTCACGTCGCGTATCTCAACGTCAATGCCTATCTCGGCCATCTTTGCCTTCACCTGCTGCGGCTCGCCCTCGCGCATGAAGCCGGTGTCAAGAAAGAGCGCGCGGAGCTGCTTGCCAATTGCCTTGTTGACAAGAGCAGCTGCAACAGTTGAGTCAACTCCGCCAGAAAGCGCAATGAGCGCGCCCTTGGAGCCTATCTGGGCGCGTAGCTTCGGCAGTGAGGCTTCGATGAACTTTGCCGGCTCGAACATACTGGAATAGGGGGAGGAAGAATTTTAAAATAATGAAAAGGGTGCCAGCTCAGCCTGTTGCATTGGCGCCATAGCCAGGCGTGGCCTGCGCAGGCTGCTCCTCTTCAAGCTTGCTGAGCTTTGCTTCCTCAGAAGCAAGCCGGGTTGTTCTCCATGCAACAAGAGTCCTGAGCCCGCGCTGGTTCTTTTCGGGATTGCCGAGGAGCTTTTCAGCTGCGCTTATGCGCCTTTCGAAGTCGCCGCCATGCATAAGCGAAGAAACCTTGGCGTCCAGCTCCTGCCTGAGGGCGTCGGCCTCTGCACGCAGGGCACTTGCAGTTTCCTCAAGCTCCGGAAGCTCCTGCTTCAGCTCTGCAAGCACTGTGCGCATTGTGGCAATTGCCTCCCTGCGCTCTGCGCCGTTTGAATAGGCACTGCCTTCCTTGAGTATGAGGTTGTTGTGCTTCCTTGCAGAGTCCTGCTTTGTGAGGACCTTTCTCTGAGCTGTTGCAGCCTGCAAATCCTGCTCGATCCTGTGTATTTTTCCCAGAGAATCGGAAAGTGCTGCTTCGGCATTCTTTGCCTCGGCCTCCTTATTTTCAGCAGGCTCGCGAAGCTCCAGAATCTCCTGTGCTGTTGTGCGCACAAGGGCTTCCAGCTCCTTCAGCTGCGCCTCTGCCGCATTCAGCTCCTTTTGCGCGCGATCGAGCTTTGTGCTGCGCGTCGCGACCTTTGCGCGCTGCGCATCAAGAACATGACTGTCAGTGAGCGGCATGCTGTTTGCAAAACCAGCCCGTTGCGCCGGGGCTTGCACCTGCCGTGCAGGGGCCGCACTTGTTTTTGCCGGAACATTCAGAGCCAAAATATCACCCGAGAATTAGGCTGCTTTATGCTTGATGGAATATTTAAGCTTTCAAATCAGGCGCTTGCACGCTCTCCGTAATCCTGCTGCGCAACGCCCCTCTTGCCCGCCTTGGGCAGAGTGTGCCCGCTCGCTTCAAGCTCAATTGCAACCTCCAGCCAAACTGCTTCAAGGTTCGCCAGCTGCTTGAGCTGCCTGTTGCGCATGCCCTCGAAGATTGCAGGAAGGCGCGGAAGCCTTTCAGTCTCGTGCTCCAGCTTCTTTGCAAGCTCTTCAGCGCGCACGCGCTGCGGCTCGTAATCAGCCATAAGGCTTGCAAGCTCATCATTGAGAAGTGCGTCCTTTATTTTTGCAAAGCCCGCCTGCTTTGCCAGCGTGCCATCAATTACGGATTTTTCAGCACCAAAAGTGGCGTAGTTGTCCAGCTTCGCTTCCAGCGCAGTTATTTTCGCGTCAGTTTCCCCAATGGCCTTGTTGACCTCAGCTATGCGCGCCTCGGTCTGCTTCATGATGCCGTACGCAATGCCCGCATCCTTTAAGAGCTCGTTGTATTTTGACGGGGCCTTCTGCTCTGCCCAGTCAATTGCGCTTATGCGCTTCTGCGCCTCGCGGATTTCCGCGTCAAGAAGCCTGAGGCGCTCGGTGAGCGCTTCCGCGCGTGTTCCGGACATGGGAACCTGGCGCGCTAGCGGGTTTGCAGCTGTTGCCGAAGAAGAAGTGTCGCTTAGCCTGGTTGGTTGCCTTTGAAGTTGCTGGTCGCCTGCCAAAACAATCACGCAATGATTGGAACTACTATACGAAAGCTCGGATATAAAAGGCTTTGCGCTTGGCGCTAGACTTGCGCGCTGCCCGTGCTCTGCCCTTCTGCCTGCTTGCTCGGCGCATTTTCCTGCAGCAGCCTTGTGTGGATTTGCATCACTTCAAGATAGGATTTTGACAGCGCGTCGAAGCCGGCTATGGTCCTGGAAAGAATGCCATCGCACTGCGGGAAGAATGCAGCCGCCCTGCCTGCGAGCTCCTCGTGCTCCGAAATCATGGAGAGCGCCGACTCTGCAGAAAGTCCGCGCCTGTCATTGGTTGCAGTCCTGATGCGCTCTATTGACAAAAGCATCGCACCTGCATCTGCCTCGAGCTTCTTGAACTCGGGCGCCAGCTCAGCGGACATGGAGCTGAACAGGCGCGCAGGCTCAAGCGCAGCTTTTGCAGACAGCGCATACTCTCCATATATCTCCGGCTTCAGCTTCTCGATTAAGGATGCTGCATCCCTGCCGCCAATCTCCAGCGAGCTCCTGAAATCAGCTATGGAATTGAGTATTGCCGCCAGTGCGCGTGATTCAAATGGCGCGAGCGCGGCCTTTGCAGCCTCGTGGAATGATGCTGAGGCTTCCAGCAGGCCCTCTTTTGCTGCTTCGGCCTCCTGCTGCGCTGATGCAAGTTCGGCCCTGCGCGAAGAAAGCGTTTCCTGCTCCTTTTCAAGCAGCCGCCCCTGCAGCACAAGCTCGGACTTCAGTTCCCTGATGCGGCCCGAAGCCCGGCCGCCATTGCTGCGCTCAAGAAGCTCAACAAACGCCTGCTTTGCTGCGATTTCCCCTTCAAGCTGGAGAAGGGAGGCCTCAAACCCTGCCACGCCGGCATTGGCATCTGCGAGGTTTTTCTTGGCAGCCTCGACCAGCGGATTCAGCCTGGAGGCGTTGTCTGCTGCCTGCTTCTTCATCTCCTTCACCGCCTGCTTCGACAGGCTGCGGCCGCCAGTTTGCGCCTCGCCCGCGTCTTTCTTTTTCGCGGAAATATCAGAGAGTGCGGCCTCAAGCCCCGGAAGCCTGGCACGCGCATCCTTGAGCTGGCCTTTCAGCGTGCTGAGGCTTGCCTGCAGCTCGGAAATTTCATCATTAACATATGCAATGACATAACTGGGCTCAGAAGTCCTTAGCTTCACCTGCAGGGCATCCACCGCATCCCTTGCGCGGCCCGCCTGCCTTTCAGCGCGCTCAGCAAGGGCTTTGGCAGCGTTCAAATTTGCATCAGCTTGCCTTGACCTTTCGCCGGCTGCCCTGAATGCGGGCACACTGCCCTTAACAGCCTGCAGCGCCGCCTGGTGCTGCACTGAAATCCCTTCCGCGGCCGTATTGAGGGCTTCGCGCACGGAGAAGCATGACACGCTGGCAGCGTGCATTGAATCAAGATTGCCTTGCACGAAGTTGGAGATTTCCTCGGTTGCTGCGACTGCAGAGAGCCAGCGGATTTCTTTTGCATTCAGCCCAGGAGGCACGATAGTCACGCTTACAGGCAGAACGGGGCCCAGTGCCTGCTCTATGAGGCCGCACATTTTGAGCAAAAAGTCGGAGGGGTCCCTCCTGACTGACACTTTCGTGCCTTTGGACCCGATTTCAACGCCTATGGGAAAGCCGCCTTTCTGGGAGCTGTTTCCCTTGCCATTGCCAGCAGGTAGTTTGTGCGTCATGTAATATCCTCTTAGAAGCAGCATTACTTTCTGATGTTTCGGCTATATAAACGCATCACATCCGCCCCTCACGCTGGCCCGTTGTTAGACATTGGGGTTCCTGGAAGGGGTGTCCCCTTCCATCACCCGCATCGCGGTCTCGCCCCTATTTTAACGCTTTTCGGGCATATGCAGGGCATGGATGACGCGCTTTTCTGCGCAAAATACCCATTCACCAGCAGCGCGCGCGAGAGGGTTGCTGCGAAGAAGATGGAGCTTGCGAAGATACCAGTGGAGAGCATTGAACGCGCAAAACTGCGCGTGATGCAGGCGCTGAGGAGGGGGGAGCTGCCGCGTTTTATAGACGTTGACAACATTTCCGAGCTGGAGCTGGAGGCATATGCTGTTTCGAGAATCCTGCTGTCAATAGTGGGCAACAGGTATTTCATCAACCGTTATGCAGTTGCAGAGAGCAAGAGGGCCAGCACGTATTTGCGCGAGGATAGTGAGGCGAACATACTGAGGGCTGCAAAAGAAATTGGAATTGGCGGGGAGAAAAAGGGCGCTGACTATTTGGTGCCATTTGTTGACTATTTGCTCTTCTCGCCTGGAGCGAAAGAGTATAAGCTGACAAACCAGCCCCTGCGCTCTGGCTTCATCAGGCTGGACAAGCACAAGTTCACAAGGCTGATGGAGGAGTCAGTAAAGCAGAGTATTGAGAAATCACTGCCTTTCAAAATACCAAACATACCTCCAGCCCTGAAGCTCGCTTCGGATTCAATTCGCGCTGATGCAAAGGGGCTGGAGCCTGTGTATGAAATCAAGTTCAAGTCCGGAGAGTTCCCGCAGTGCATACAGAATTTGATTGACAAGCTGAAGCACGGCGAGAATTTGAACCACACGAGCAGGTGGGCGCTGGCGGTTTTCATGCTGAATGCAGGCTATTCTGTGGAGGAGATTGCAAAGCTCTATTCCTATGCGCCAGACTATGACCCGCGCATTACTGAGTATCAGATTGAGCATGCGAAGAAGAAGGGATACAAGATGCCAACTTGCGAGTGGATGAGAACTTACGGAATTGGGTGCGAGCCGCGGTGCGGGAAGCCCACGCCAATAGCGCACATATCGGACAAGAAGAATGGGATGAAGAAGTGAAATCCATGGAATTCGACGCTGAACTTTCATTCATACGCAAAAAATTCGCGCAGCACTATTCACAAGCAAAGATAGTGCCGCCAGATGCAGTGGAAAAGAGGGAGTGGGGCTTTGGCGGCTGGGAGAGGAAGATACAGGAGAGGCACTTCAAGTTCGCTGATGCAAAGGCGCTGCAGAGCTACCTCGCCAATAATGCGCCGCTCTACTGCTCCTACTCAGTTGCCTATTACAAGGAGCCTGATGCAAGGCCCATTGAGAAAAAGGGCTGGCTTGGCGCAGAAGTTGTGTTTGATTTGGATGCAGACCATTTGGATTTGGAGTGCATAAAGAGGCATGGAAAAGGATGGGTGTGCGACGAGTGCCTGCAGGCAGTGAAAATGCACACGATGAGGCTGATTGATGATTTCCTTGTGCCTGATTTTGGAATTGCATCTGAGGACATTGAGGTGAATTTCAGCGGCAATAGGGGCTATCACGTGCACGTGAAGAGCGAAGGCATGAGGAAGCTCGGAAGCTATGGGCGCAGGGAGATGCTGGACTATGTGAGCGGCACGGGGCTTGACTTTGATGAGATGTTTGTGAAGCAGGGAGTGAAGCTGGTTGGCCCGAAGCCAGAAGATGCGGGCTGGGGAGGGAAGATTGCACGCTACGCAATGGAAAGAAACCTCACAGGAGTTCTGCCGCGCGCAATTGCAACCAATCCTGAAAGGCTGGATGCATTCAGGCGGGGCGTTGCAAAGGGCAACTGGGATGCAGTGCGCATACCGCACAAGGAGGAGGTGTGGCGCGCTTTTGTGGGCGGCTTGGGCCTGAGCTTGGGAGGCGAGGTGGACAAGCAGGTGACTGGCGATGTGACAAAGCTCATAAGGGCGCCGGACACGCTGCACGGAGAGACTGGAATGATGGCAAAGAGGATGAAGGCGAGGGAGCTGGAGAAGTTTGACCCGCTGAAGGATGCAATTGCATTTGACGGGAAAGAAGAGATAGAAGTCGAGGTTCGGGAAGCCCCGCCCATTCGTTTTGGCTCTGAGACCTTCGGGCCTTACAGGGGCGAGAAGCTCCTGCTGCCCGAGAAGGTGGCAGTATACCTTATATGCAAGAAGCAAGCTAAAGTGATATGATGAGGTTGAGCAAAGGAGGCGGAATGCCGTGCCTCCTTTGCATGGGAGACACGGGCTGAGTGCATGACTGAAATTACCTACGAGATGCTTCGCAAGATACAGGCTGATGAGAAGGGAAGCTCTGCACTGAGCGGGCTGCCGCCTGATTTCTACAATGCAGTGCGCTCCATGATTGCGGAGAGGAAAGTGAGGCTGGCGAAGAGCTTTTCGCTTTCCGAGGCGCGTGAGTTCGAGAACACGCTGAAGGTTCTGCGGGACATTTACGCGCTGCGCGAGCAGAAGATGCTCCTGAGGGCGCTGGCAGTTGCAGGCGGCGCGCGCGATGGCTCTGCTCTTTCTGCTGAGGAGAAGTGGGCTTTTGATGAAGTAGTGAGGGTGCTGGAAAAGGGCAAGGGCTGGTTTGAGGCATTGCTGGAAGGCGAGGAGAAGACAGTGATTGAGGAGAGGGCAGTGGAAAAGCACGTGCACCATGAGCAGAAGAAGGCGGAGCAGGAGGCAGTTGTCCGGTTCCTTGTGCCAATGCCCGAGTTTGTAGGGGCTGACGGCAAGGCCTATGGGCCCTATGAGGCAGGCGCAAAAGCAGAGCTGCCTGCAGGCGAGGCGAAGCTCCTTATAAAGAGAAAAGCTGCGGAAGCGGCCTGATTAAGGTTTATATTTCTATTAGGGCGTAAATAAGGCTACCAAGGCTGATTTAATGGCAAAGATAAAACCCGAAATAAACGCCTACTGCCCCTTCTGCAGGAAGCACTCAAAGCACAAGGTAAGGGTGGCCAGCAAGGGCGCTGCACGCTCAATGGCTATTGGCAACAGGCAGCACGGCAGGAAGCTTTACGGCTACGGCGGCAAGGTTGCAGGCGAGAAGACTGTGAAGAAGCAGGGCAAGAGGCAGAAGCTCATGCTCGAGTGCTCGGTTTGCAAGAAGAAGCACGAGCGCGTGGTCGGAACAAGGACGAGGAATAAGATTGAGATAAAGGCTTAGGCAATTGGTGATTCTCATATGGTAAAATCCAAATACCTGCGAGTGAAGTGCGAGTGCGGCGACGAGCAGAACATATTCGGCAATGCTGCAAGCATTGTGAAGTGCCGGATGTGCGACAAGGTGCTCGCAGAGCCCCG
This sequence comes from Candidatus Micrarchaeia archaeon, assembly GCA_041660725.1. Lineage (GTDB taxonomy): Archaea > Micrarchaeota > Micrarchaeia > Burarchaeales > Burarchaeaceae > JBAZVU01. The sequence continues at coordinate 6,952 of JBAZVU010000035.1, forward strand.
CGGCGGGCGCGCAGTTGTCTACGGCAAGATTCTCAAAGTCCTCTGATTAGTGGCTGGATTGCATGGCGATGACCAAAGACATGCCCGAGCAGGACGAACTGGTGCAAGCGACTGTCAGGAAGATCATGCCCTACGGCGCGTTCTGCACTCTTGATGAGTACGGCAACAGGGAGGCGTTCCTGCACATCAGCGAGGTGGCATCGCGCTGGATCAAGAATATCCGCGAGTTCCTGCGGGAGGACCAGCACATTGTTGCGCGCGTTTACAAGTTCGTGCCTGAGAAGAACCAGATTGACCTTTCGCTCAAGAGAGTGAGTGAGAGCGACAAGCGCAGGAAGCTTGAGGGCTCGAAGAAGACAAAGAGGGGCGGCATGCTCCTGCTGGTTGCGGCAAAGAAAATGAAGGTGAAGAAGCCGGAGATGGACGCAACTGGCGAGGTGCTCGTGAAGAAGTGGGGAGATGTTTACTCAGCCTTTGAGGCGCTTGTTGAGGGAAAGGAGGCTGCATTCGAGGGGCTGGAGCTTTCTGATGCGTGGAAAAAGGCGCTGCTCGACACTGCGCTGGAGAACATCAAGAAGCAGAAGGTGCGCTCGGACATGCTGCTGACAATAACTGACAGGGCGAGCAATGGCATGGCGATAATAAAGGAGGCGCTTCTCGGCGCAAAGGCAAAGGAAGGAGTGGAGATGAAGATTACCTACATGGGCGCGCCCAAGTACATGCTCAGCGTGACTGCTGACGACTTCAAGGCAGCCAACAAGGAGGCTGAGAGGCTGGCTGCTGAAGTGTGCGAGAAGATGATAAAAGCAAAGGGTGAGGCAGCTTACGAGGCTGTTGAAAAGGCCTAGGCAGTTGAGGCGGGCTTATGAAAAAGTTGAAAAGGTGCGCATCATGCGGCTCATACACAATGCTCGCAGAGCATTGCGGCAAGGCGGCCAATACGGCGCATCCCCCGAAGTATTCGCCCGAGGACAAGTACGGGAAATACAGGAGGATGGAAAAGTTCGGGAAAGAAAGCGGTGCGTGAAAGCAAGGGATGTGCGGAATGCCGCTGCAGGGGAAGCTGGGTAAAATGGTAGTGGGTTGATTTTGTGGACGAAACTATGATTGTGCTGAAGAAGACAGGCAAGGGCAAGCTGAAGCTGCGCTCGCCCATTCTAGTAGTGGGCCTGCCGGGCATTGGGCTTGTTGGAAAGCTCGCAGCAGACCACATGATAAAGGAGCTGAAGGCTGAGAAAATTGCAGAGCTCTACTCACCGCACTTCCCGCACCAGGTGCTAATGCGCAAGAACGGCACTGTGCGGATGCTCAAGAACAGGTTCCACGTCCTGCCTTCAAAGGGCAAGGGCCGTGATGTGATTGTGCTTGTTGGCGACGTGCAGGCAGTGACCAGCGAGGCGCAGTACGAGGTGTGCGGCAAGGTGCTTGACTTTTTCGAAAAGCTTGGGGGAAAGGAAATTTACACGCTGGGCGGCTATGGAGTGGGCAAGATGGTTGACGGGCCAAAGGTGTTCGGCTCTGCCACTCACAAGGACCTGATTGACGGGCTGAAGAAGCACGGCATTGTTTTCGGAGTTGCAAATGGCTCGATTATCGGCGCTGCAGGCCTTCTGCTTGGCCTGGGAAGGCTGCGCGGAATGAAGGGCGCATGCCTCATGGGCGAGACGCATGGAGGCTATGTTGACGCAAAGTGCGCACAGAGCGTACTGCGCGCGCTTGGCTCCATACTGGGCATTGCCATTAACCTGGCAAAGCTTGAGGAAAGGGCAAAGGAGAGCGAAAAGTTCGTGCGCAAGATGGAGAAGGAAGCTGAGAAGCAGAGGGAGCTCGGCGTTGGCGGTGCCGGCGGCGAGCTGAGTTACATACGCTAGAAAGAAGAGGGAGAACAGGAATGAGGAAAATCACTGATGAATTGCGCGAGAGGCTCCAGAAGCCATTCGGAGAGCTAGCTGACAGTAAGGCTGCGCTGGAAAAAGTGAAGGCCAGGAAGGGCAAGCTGGTGTGCGTTGGAGACGAGTGCAGCCACTTCTTCCTGAAAGCCAACATGAAGCCGGACCTGATTGTTTACGATTTGCGCGTGAAGAGGCAGCCTGTTGGCGAGGATGTCAAGGCAGCACTGGAAGCTGCGCCTGGCAAGCTCGTGAAGGTGAAGAACGAGCCGGGCACGATAAGCGACGCGATGTTCAGCGCAGTGAAGCGCGGGCTGGAAGGCAAGGCCGCAAAGATACTTGTTGACGGAGAGGATGATTTGGCAGCACTGGTTGCGCTCATGCATGCAGAGGACGGCGTGATTGTTGTTTATGGACAGCCCAATGAGGGCGCTGTAATCACTGTTTCAAATGAGGAGACGAGGAATAAGGCGCGCTGGCTGTACGGAA
>JBAZVU010000036.1:0-9117 GCA_041660725.1 Candidatus Micrarchaeia archaeon
AGGCATTCTTGCGCTGTTTGAACCCTTTAATCAGTTCTCTTGCCTGCTTAAGAAGTTCAGGGTCGACGGTCAGATGTGCTTCTGCCTTCTTTACCAGCTGTTTTGCCGCGAACTCCTCCCGCGTCATCATGGGAGGCGCGCCCTCCTGATTGAGCATCGCCAGCCCATGCGTTCGTTCATAATTGGCTGAATAGTTTGCATAAGCTTTGTCAAATTCTGGCGACTCGCCCTGGCGCGGTGCAAGAGAAATAGTCTTCTGCAGTCCAGAAGCCCCCGAACCGATTCCTGTCGCGCGTCCTTCCACAAGAGGCGCTGCAGGCTTGTGATGAGGCATGATGTTCCGTATTTGCGTCCTAAGCGCATTCGGCTGTCCAACGACTACATTGCCTACCATCAACACCACCCCAAAACTAGGCATTACTATGCATTTTCCCGTATTTAAAGCTATGCGAGGCTAGGTGCCTGAGTTGCCCATTTGTCTTCGCCAGCTTAGCGCCTGTATGCGCGGCCCTTCTTGCCCTGCGCTGTCAAGCCCCTGTAAACGCGTCCCCTTGCTGTTGGGAAGTGCTTGTTCGCAGGGTGTGCCGGGTCGTACATGATGACTTCGAAGTATTTGTCCTGCCCGGTTTCTCCAACCCAGTAGCTGTTCATAACTTCGCAGTTTGCAAAGTGCGAGTTCGCGCGCTCTTCAGCAATGCGCTGCAGTGATTTGTGGGGCGAGAAGAACATGCCCATCTTTGCCGGCTTTCTGCCGAGGTCTGCCCTTTCTCGCTTGCGCCTTCCGCGCTTCACGCGCACGCGCACAACCAAGACACCCTGGTGCGCACGGTAGCCGAGCTCGCGCGCCCTGGCGAGGTTGGTCGGCCTTTCAACGCGCACTGCAGTGGGCTCCTTGCCCCATGCTGTGACGCGCGCGCGGTATTCAGGAGAACGAGTTGCGTATTCATTCTGTAGCGTCTGCTTGATGTACTTGTACATGCCCATGAAAAACACCTGCCCCTCAATTTTGTATCAACGGAGCAGCTAGCTTAGCGCATGATAAATTAAAAAAGCAATGCAGGCGCTCAGCGTACCAATGTGCCTTTCGACGGCCCGGCTGGTTTGGCTGCAGCCGGCCCGCCTCCCGCGCGCGCACTCATCACGCCCTTCGCCTGGACGGTCATTTCGCGAGTGTTGGAATCAACAAGTGCGCCATTGTCAGCCGGCTTCCTGAGCAGGCAGACTGCAGCAGTGCTGCCATTGGCTTCCAGAAACTGGATGGTGAGTTCAAACTCTGCTATTCTTTTTGGCAGTTCATTGGATTGGGGCGACTCCAGCAACTGGTGCCGGAGCCCAGCGAGCTCGATTGAAGCCCACGTCATGGCCGTTTCCCCCAGCTCGTCGAGAGCCTTCGGGTTCGCACCCGTCTTGAGCAGAGCCTGCACCGCAGCGGAATCCCCGCGCGCAGCGGCATCTATCAGTTGGGAATCAATGTCCTCTGCCATTTAAGCACCCAGAAAATTAGCAATTTTTGTGCAGCAGGAAGTATTTAAGCGTTGCAAGCTAGCCCGGGCGCCGTCCAACAGGCACCGGCAGGTTCGGCTGCCTGCACTGCGCGCCCACTTTGCCGTTGGTGCCCTTCAGGTGGAGGGGCGTTTCATACATGCTGCTGTAGTCCTTGAGAAGCTGCCGTATTTTCTCGTGCGCAGGGCCTTCGCGCATGAGCGCCCACGCCATCACTTCCGGCAGGGGGTTGAGGCGCACCTGCTCGATGTCGGCAAGAACGCGCGGGTTTGCGCCAGCGATGAGAAGCATTTCAACTGCATCGGCATTGCCCTGAATCACGGCTATGCGCAGTGCGGTCATGTAGTGCCTGTCCATCGCGTTGAGGTATTCCCGCGCATTCGGCATCTTCCGCACTTCCTGCAGCACGCGCTGTATGAGCGCATTGTTGTTGCTCCACGCCGCGCGCATGAGAATCGTTTCGCTGTCGCCGTTGCGCCAGGTTGGCAGGGTGACGTCTGCTGATTTTTCAATGCTCACCTTGATGTTTGCAGCCCAGGTTGGAATGCGATCGCCCTCTTCGTTCAGGGAGTTGAAGGAGAGCTTTGCGCCGTGCTCGAAAAGGAAGTCGGCCAGTTCCAGCTTGCCAGCTGAAACTGCGACTGTGAGTGCAGTCCAGCCGTTGATGTCCGCAGTGTTCAGGAAGTCTGCAACGTGCTGCCCCAGCCCCGGCGTCTCGGACTCCCAGCTGTCGGGGTGGGCAATGAGGAAGTTGGCACGCTCAAGCGTGGTGTTGGACAGGAACTCGACCATTTTCGGGAGCTTGACATTTTCGTGGATGTAGCCCGCCATCTCGCGGATGTCGCCCCTCTTCGCAAACACGAAAAGGGCGGTAAAGTGGTTTTCATTCTCGGTTTTCTCTCCCATCAGAAGCGCCCAGAATTAGCTAAAATTTATGCCGCATCTTGTATTTAAGCTTTCGAACGCGCGCGTTCGGAGTTCTTTCCGCGGCAAGCATTCCGCGGGAGCGGAAAGAGGGGCGCTTTCTTCGCACCCTCTTTCTCCAGCAGGAGAAAGGGGCCCCTTTCCGCGGGAGCGGAAAGAGGGAGAATGGGCCCAATAGATAGGTTTTTATAGGCTGAAAGGGATAATTCAGTACGAGTTTTGGTGTGATTATGGGTATTACTTTACTTGCTAGGCCGACTCCTGCCGCAGCCCCCCGCATTACGCTTGCAGAAATGAAGGCGCAACGCCAGGCGCGTGTGAATGAGCTGATGGGGACTTCTAATTTTGTCGCTATTCAGACTGCCTTCAGCGAGCATTTCAAGGAGAGGCTCACGAAAGAGGAGCTGGATGTGCGCCTGAAAGCAGTTGCCTACGCAGCCCTTGACGTCCGAGAGAATATTAACGAAGTGGTGCTGTGGCGCAAGGTAAATGCCACGTTCAGGGATATTTCTGCTGAGAAGGGCAAGAGGCTGAGCGCAAGGCAGGCGAACAGGCTCATCAACATGGGCATAGAGGAGCACTGCGATGTCATGGACAGGGCTGGAAAAATTGAGGCGCGCGCTGCAGAGCTCGGCATCCTCACTCGCGATATAATTGCAATGGACCGCCTGGCAAAAGCAGAGGCGTGGATGACTGACATTGCGCAGGTCGAGAGGCTTGTGCGCACGGGCTTTGTAACGAGCGAGTATGAGGCAGGCGAAGTCAAGGTTGCGCTTACAAATAAATTTGAGAAGGAGTTCGGCAAGTTTTTCGTGCCTGGCGAGAGGCTGATGAAGGCAAGGGGCCAGAAGGCTGTGAAGGTGGAGGCGAAGAAGCCTGCTGTGAAAGTCATTGAGCCTGCTGTTGCAGCTCCGAAAATTAAGAGGGAGAAGAGGCTGTTCAAGCCAGTTGCTGTTGCAAAGGCCCTTGCATTTTCTGCTGTTGTTGGCCTTGTAATAATTGGCGTCACGTTCCTGGCTTCTGTGATGAGCCCTGCGCCAGTGAGCAAGGCAGAGGAGAATGTAAATAACAAAAAGCCAGTTGCAGCTGCGCTGGTAAATGCTGGCGGGGCGCGCGGAAGCTCTGGCTCTGCCGAGTTCAAGCACGTGGGCATAGGACTGCACAATTATCATGTTGACAAGAAGACGGGCGCAGAGTCTTACAGGCCTGTTTTCAGCTTTGATGCCACGAATGACGGCAAGGAGCCGATAATAATTCAGGGCGCGTTTGCTAAATATGAAGGCAGGGGCGAGGATGCCGTGATTATTGGCGGGCCTGTCAAGATTCAGCCTGGCGAGAGCGAGAGAATTGTGATAAGGGGCAGGCATGTTGATGGCAAGATGCCTTATGGAAAAATGAAGGGGGCAACAATCAGGCTTCACGCCGGTGCTTCGGAAATAGTCGGCGAGATAAAGTGCATCTTCATGGATCATGGCGTGAAGGCCGCGGCAAAGAGCTATGCAAAGGGCAGGCCTGTTTCCGAGGTTCTTTCAACTCCTGAGCTCATGTTCAACCTTGTTGGCACGAAGTGCGAGAGGCAGATTCTTGCCCTGAATGCTGCGGGAATGATGCAGCAGGATGCAAAGCTCATGCACCTTGTTGAGCAGTTCAAGACAAATACTGGCGCAAGGAAAGGAAAGTGGCTGCAGGGCCAGATTGAGGAGCACCTGAAGAATTTGGCCAAGGAAATTCACGGCGCCTAGTTTCAGCTTCTGCAAATCAGTCCTCATCTACAAGCGGCACAAACATAACGTCTGTCACTTTTTCTGTCCTGATTTCTCCGCCCTTCAGCTTGTGCACTATTAGGAGCTCTGCATAGTCGGGCCTGCCAACTGGTATGAGCATGCGCCCGCCTTCCTTGAGCTGTTCTGCGAGTGCTTGTGGTATTTTGATGGCTGCTGCTGCCACGAGTATGCAGTCGTAGGGCGCGTTCTTTTCGTAGCCGCGCGCGCCATTGCCGCGGATGAATGCGATGTTGGAGTAGCCTGCTTTTGAGCAGTTTGCTTTTGCCATTTCAATGAGCTCAGCTATCCTGTCAATTGTGGTGACTTTGCCTTTTTTGCCAGTGAGTTCGGCTAAAACAGCTGCCTGGTAGCCGCTTCCTGCGCCAACTTCCAGTATGTTCATGCCTTCCTTCACCTGGAGAAGTGTGCTCATCTGTGCTACAATAGTGGGCGCACTAATGGTCTGGCCAAGGCCTATTGGCAAAGGTATCGGGGCATAGGCGCTTAGCCGCTCGTTTTCAGGCACAAAGAGGGCGCGGTCTGCCTTGCGCATTGCCTTTGCAACGCGTTCATCTGCAAAGCCTTCCTGCTGCAGCGCGCGGACCATTGAGCTGTTCTGGCTGCTTGGGGCCATGCAGGGAGATGGGCGGAAAAATGTATTAAAGTTGGCGCGCGGATATTGTGCTGGTAATCATGCAGACAATCAACATACCGCAGGAGAGGGTGCCGGTTCTTCTTGGCACAAAAGGCAGGGACAAGAGAAGGCTCGAGAAGGCGAGCGGCGCAAAATTCGAAGTAGATAGTGAGGGCGAGGTGCGCATAACGAGCCCTGATGCTGTGAAGGAGTGGAGGGCGCGCGATATTGTGATGGCTGTTGGCAGGGGCTTTTCGCCGGACAGGGCGCTGATGCTCATTGACGAGGAGTGCTACTTGAAAGTTATAGACTTGCGCGGCGAGTTCTCGGACAAGGACATTGAGAGAGTGAAGGGCCGCATCATTGGCGAGAAGGGGAGGACGAGGCAGATTATCGAGGACACGAGCGATGCGTACATCTGCGTTTATGGGCATACTGTTTCGATTCTCGGGAAGCTGGATGAGCTCACCCTTGCAGCCCGCGCTGTTGAGAAGCTGATGGACGGCGCGATGCACACTACTGTTTACAAGCTGCTGGATGAGGGGAGAAGGGAGCTGAAGAGAAAGCGCGCAATGCTCTGGGAAGAGAAGCCGCTGACGAAAATTTAAATAGCTGAAGAGCCATAGTTTTGCACTGGTTTTGGGGGGATGGAGATGGCTGAAAACTTGGAAGCACTTGGAAATGCAGTACTTGAGCTTACTGGGAAGGCGCTTGCTACGGGGGAAACCGACGCATACCGCACTGAGCTCTCAGTGCAATATGTCACAGAGGTAGCGATGGTTTCAGTTGATGCGCCGGGCTTTGGGGGAAAGACTTTGCTGCGCCTTGCTGTCGAGGCGCCGGAGCCGAATTTCGGGGTAGTGAGCATGCTGCTGAAGAAGGGCGCGATAGCGGATGCGAAAACTTTGGAGATTGCGGAGAGAAGGCTGCAGGAAGCTTCTGAGTCCAAAGTGAGCAGCAACAAGGCAGTGAACGAGCAGGGCTACGGCACTGCATCAAACAACAGGAACCTCATTGAGGCCGAGAGGGTCGAGGGCGTGATGAGGATGGTCGTCGACTCCCTGAGAAGGGAGCGCGCGAGCCAGAAGAGGCTGGAGCAGCCGCTTTTCAGGCAGAGGGTGCAGGGCAATGGGCAGCAGCCAAAAACAGGGGCATCGACAGCAGTGAAGCACTGACGTGAATGCTCAGGTTTAAATAGCACGAAGGGCATATTCTAGCCTAGTCCTAGGGGTGTAATTATGGCCAAAATAAGCGATGCACTTAGTGATCGTGATGCAGTGATTAACGAGATACTGGACAGGATGGATGTCATTGTTGAGCTGCACACTGCCCGTGACAACTTTGAGCATTCGCCAAGCAATAAAGGAATTAATGAGGAGATGGTCGGCAATATGGAGAAGGCCATTGGAGAGAGAATTGCAATGCTGCAGGTTGGCGAAGGGGTTGGCCCGGAGCTGCTTGCTTACGCCGTGGAGTGCGGCCTTGAAAATGTTGTGAAGATGCTGCTTGAGGCGGGCGCCAATCCGCTGCAGGTTGATGCTAAGCTGGGCAAGAACGCCATTGAACTGGCAAAAGCAGAGCTGGTCGAGCAGCAGACGCTCAAGAGCGAGGGCCTGCATAACGACCCCGACATAGCAAGGGCTGAGGCTATTGTCAGGCTGGTTGAGGCAAAGGCGGGCCTCATTGGCCAGAAGGGCGCGAAACTAAGGCTGGTGGAGCAGGGCGCAGGCGCTGACAGGACAGAGAAGGCTGCTGACAAGGCTCATGCAAATGTGTTGAAGCTCATGAAGGAGATTGCAGATACGCTGAACATTCTTGACAATGCCACACTGACTGCAAAGCAGAGAACCCGCCATGAGGCGGCAATCAGGAGGGCTGAGAACCTTATGGTTGGCCAGCTTGGCAATATTCTGGCGTGCGAACTGCAGACGGAGGGCGAGCTACTCGGTTCCCTGCTCGTTGCTGCAATTCAATATGGCCTTGCAGGCGCTGCTGAAAAGTTGCGCGGTGCAGGCGCGGACAAGAAGTATGTGGACCCGAGGACAGGCAAAAGCTGCTTTGAGCTTGCCGAGGATATGCTTCATGATGCAAAAGTCGGGAGGCAGGAGGGCTTGTACAATGACAGGCATGTGAAGGATGCTGGATTCGTTGTTTCAATGGTCAAGCCCACAAGGAGCATGCAGGAGATAAGGGGTGACGTGGCGAAGGAGCGCATCATGGAGCAGCATGCGCCGGGCGGAGGCAAGGCTGAAGTGCCGAAGCCGCCGCAGAACAGGCCTGCACTAAGGATTCTGAGATAAATTGGGGGGTGTGAGAATGGTAAAAACAACGATAGAGGAAAACATGGAAATCATAGCTAAAGCGCAGCACGAGCTCGACCAGCTGGGCGGGCGCAGCGAGAAGATATCTGATTTTAGGGCTTTTATCAGCGAGGCAGAAGCGCGCATATTCCAGCGCCTTGCAAGAATGACGAAGCCGAAAGTGGGAAAAGACGGCGCTCTGGAGGAGAGGAAAGTGGAAATCGACGGCTCTTTGCTGGTGCTGGCGATAAAGTATGGGCTTGTGAAGGTGGCGGAGAAGCTTGTTGCCGCAGGCGCAAACCCCGAGTATGTTGACCAGAATACGGGCAAGAATTGCATAGAGCTGGCGCAGGACATGGTTAATGATGCAAAAGCTGGAGGCCAGCTCATTCGTTCAATTTCAGAGAGCAGGCCTGAGTGGGAGCGCCCTACTTTCAGCGAGCTTGGCTCCAAGAAGGTTGAAAGGGCTGAAGCAATAGCCACGCTGCTCTGGGTGCAGGCGAATGCGAAGGACGTGGACCCCGGTGGCGCGAAGGCGAGGCTGATGCAGAAGCGAGCGCCCAGAGGCGACAGCGTTAACAAAGTGCAGTCGGTGGGTCTCCGCCTCTGAGTAGGTTTTTCCTTCTTTTTCTTTCATTTTCAGGCGTGGGCTAGACTAGGAAGTAGAGTTGCCACTCCTGTGAGCATGGCCGCGCATGTATGCCTCGTCAGCTTCAGTCACGAGGCCCGCCTCTTTCAGGGCAAGATAGGGGCTGCCCGAGTAAGCATTCGTTATGAAACCCCCAAGGCGGTAGTCATAGAAGTCATCTGAGACTATGTCCCGGGGAGCTTTGTTGAGCTTTGCAACAAACCATTTGACTACCGCTATGCGGATTGCTTGGGTGTTGCCCACTACCACTGGTGATTTCGACAGCTCCCATGGATGGAATTTGCTGCTGTCGAGGATGGTTGCTGCCATTTTTTCAGGAGAGTAGCTTTCAGGCTGGTGGAAGTAGCCGGCTTCGGCAAGGACCGCGTAGAGGCTACCTGCGTGATAATCGAGAAGACCGCCCAGCCCGTTGTTACTGAGGTCATCAGTGATTAGTTCTCGTGGGTCTTTTTTGAGCATCTGGACTAGCCATTTGGTTGCGGCAATGCGGTTGGACGCGGAATTATAGAAGCGATGCGGCGCCTTTGACATTTCCCACTCGTGGAAATTTGCGAGGCCAGCTTCTTTCAGGGCGGCGTAGGGACTGCTAGAATAATGTTCAGAAAGTATAAGGCCGCTGAGGCGGTTTAACTCGAAGTCGTCGTAAATGACGTCTTGCGGGTCTTTTTTGAGCTTCTGGACTAGCCATTTGATTGCGGCAATGCGGAGAGCCTTGGTGGCGGTCACTATGTAGGGAGATTCGGACAGTTCCCATGGATGGAATTTGCTGCTGTCGAGGATGGTTGCTGCCATTTTTTCAGGAGAGTAGCTTTCAGGCTGGTGGAAGTAGCCAGCTTCTGCAAGGGCGAGGTAGGGGCTGTTGGAGTAGTACATGTTTAGAAGACCTCCGAGGCAGTTGGAGTGAAAGTCGTTTTGAATTATGTCGCGCAGGTCTTTTTGGAGCACTTTTTCAACGAGGTATTTGATTGCGGCTATCTGAGCCTGCTTGTTGTTCTTCCACTTGGCCTTGATTTTTCCCGTTCTTGTTATCCAGTCAGGGTGGTTGGTTGCGAACCAGTTTTCCATCGTTGGCTTGGGCACGTAGGCATCTGCCTGGGGCAGATAGTGCTTGAAGGATTTGGGCTGCGACTGGGGCGAGATGCCGAGTGCTGCGAGGATGCTTTCGGCATCTTGCTGCGAGGAGGGCTGAATCGGATTGTAAATCGTGAGCTTGCCTTTTGCGTGCCGCTCGAAGTAGTTTTCATTCAGAGCTTGGCCCAGCCTGAACTGCAGGGCCGCATAGTGGCCCATGGCCCTGTTGAAGTCTTTCTGCCAAGTCGTGGCCTTAAGGCTGGCTGGAGATGA
>JBAZVU010000037.1:0-9089 GCA_041660725.1 Candidatus Micrarchaeia archaeon
ATTCCGGCCAGGAGCTCGGCTGGAAGGAGCAGACTTACGTTGCAATGATTCATGAGAGCCTGGAGCCCTCGAAGCCCAAGGTGAAGGCAGCGGAGAGGGATGAGCTGCGGACAACCGGGTCTGTAGGCCTTGAGCAGATGATTCTTGCGCAAAGAGACATCAACGACCTTACTGTAAGGGTTAACAACTCGAAGCCGGAAGAGCTGGCCAAGAACCTGATTGCTTACACAGGGGAGCTGGATGCGCTGAATGACAAGATAAAGAGGTCCAGCCCGCGCGGCGGCCTTGTGGCTGCCTAGCTGGAAGCTAGTTCTTGGGCCTGCAGCCTGCTTATTTTCTCTTACTTTATCACTACAGCAGGCAGTTCATCAGGAATTGCGCAGGGTGCTGTGTCTCCTAAGATGCTCGTTATGTCAGTGCGCCCGCACTCATTTGCCTCGCCTTTTCTGTCGAAGATTACAAACTCATTGGAGCTTGGGTTTGAGAGAGGGGTGCGCTGGTACTTGTAGATGTTGAATGCATTCACGTCCGAGTCCTGTATGTAGCAGTTTGTTGGCGTGAAGCGCACGTGGCCCTCGGTATTCAGGGAGTTGTAGCCCGGTTCAGGCGTTACAGTGCCGCGCGAGGACAGAGCTGGCGGCGTGTTTAGTGTGCGCTCATTGATGTTCAAGAAGCCTGCTGTCCTGACATTGCATATTACATTGCAGCCCTGCGCCAGGTCTTCTGGCGTGAGCAGGCTGGGGTCAGCAGGGCAGACGTAGTATGGGTCAAATGCAGGGTCTGTTGTGTCCGGGAAGGGCAGGCAGTTCGCCTCGCACTTGACATCAGTGGCGCCTGCATCTGCAGGGGTGCCGTCAGAGCCTGTGCACGTGAGGCCCGAGGTTCCGCAGAAGGGGTTGCAGTCGCCTGGTATTGCAGGGTCGCATGGAAGGCACTGGCACTGCTGCGGAATCTGCCTTATGTAGTAGGTCTGTTTTGTGCCATTGTAGTAGTTGGCACAGCCCTCGAAGAAGTTGAATGAATCAGTCGCTGGCAGGGCATGGCTGACAAAAGCATCATTCGTATCCAAGTCTATGCTGATTGCACCGTCACTGTAAGGCTTGTCCAGGCCCTGCGCAATTATGCCAATGAAGCCCGCATTCGAGAGCTTGTCAAGGCTTTGCTTGCTCATGAGAGTTTGCGCTGCCTCGCCTGTGGGGCATGCAAAAGTCGCAGTGAGCAGCCAGCCTATGGGCTTCTCCTGTGCGCTGGCAGGCCCGTACTGCTCCTGCACTTCCTTCGCGCTCGATATAAGCTGGTTTATGATGAGCGGCTCAGTGCCTATGCCGTTGAATGCAGGCACCATTGTGGTGGCATCTGGGCAGCTTATTGTCTTCTCAGCCTCAAGCAGGTCCACGTTGTCGAGGGAGCCTGGAGGTATGGGCGTGAGGGTGCTGCCATCGTCAAGTATTGAAACAAGGCAGGACTGCTTCCATATTCTTTGGATGACCGCGCCGGCCTCGTCCTTGATTTCTATTGGCGTGGGGTCTGGCAGGCAAATGGACTTCAAGGTGCTTGCAAGGGCAAAGTCATTGCTATTGAGCGCAAAGATGAGCGGGTAGAACTTGTTGGCAGGGTCTACAGCGTATTGAGCTATTGCAACTGCAGCGCCACCGGGGGTGACAGCATAGCCGCCGTTAGCCCACTGCCGCACGTACATCACAGGTATGATGTTCCGGTTCAGGAAGCCGTTGTGCTCATATATCAGAGGGGGGCCGTTGGATGCAGTTCCTGCCAAGTCCTGATTCAGGTCAGTTGGAAAGTCCTCGTAGTTGCGACCCATTGGCGCAAGCTCCATGGTTGGCGTGCAGCCCTCGCAGATGCCGTATTCATTCAGCTGCAGATTGTTGTCAGCATCCGCTTCGCAATTACCTGGCTGGTCGACAGTCCATTCAAGGCAGTATTCTTCTGCGCCCACGAAATAGCTGCGCACGCACGTGCCCGCAGCTGTGCCGCCGCACTGCTGCACGAACGGAGCTGCCGAGGGAGTTGACTTCAGCACATTGGAGTGGCAGAGAAGCTGTCCTGCCAGCTCGTCCGGGTTTGATACTGTGCGCTCGAAGAACAAGTCATGGTCTGCATCGTATTTCGAGATGTGCCTGCACTCGCACGGAACCTCGTCTGCCGGATACTGGCCGCCTGTTGCGGGCGGAGCATAGTTAACGCCGTTGATTCCATCCGCATCCTTCCTGCACATTGCCCTGTAAACTACGCCCTTGTTGCAGCTGCCTGAGGAGCAGAAGAGGCGCGTGTCTGCTGTTGATGCGTCTGCTGGATAGGACTGGTCCTTGGAGCCTGAGAAGAGGCAGGCAAAGTTGTCTATGCTCAGGCCCTTGCTTGCAATGAAGCTGCCTGCGCCGAAGTCGCTTATCAGCAGGGGCTTTGTAATTGATTTTTCATATTCTTCCAGCCAGCGCTGGTGCGTGTAGTCAAGCTCCTCGTCAGTAGTGCCTGCAGCGCGCAGCACGTTCTGCCACCTTTCGCGCCCGCCTATCTGGCCAAAGTAGCAGGACTCGTCTATCATTGGGCAGTATTTCATGTCTGCCTTGAACTCCAGCGAGTCGCTGCCTGCGCCGAGCATGAGGGTCTTCTGCGCTATCTTGCCGTTCGAGCTTTGGATTTCCTTCTTCAGGTTTCCATCGCACTTCTGGAACCAGCAGTGCCCGCCCTGCAAGGAACTGCCGCCTATGGATGCGAGGTCAGAACTGCTGAGCCCGCCGAGGCCGACGTCATCGCCTGCTGCTGCCTGGTCGCTGCGCTCGCACACAAAGCAGGCGCAGGATTCGCAGGCAGGGTTGACAGCCGGTGCAGTGGTGCTCAGCTGCTCGTCAAGCGGCTTGATGCCGGGCGCAGTGCAGCCTGCGAAAAGCATGGCGAGGAGCACAACTGCAAGCAGGGCGAGAAGCGGGAGTTTTTGTTTTTTTATTTCGGCCATATTTTCACCATCACAGCAGCTTTGATATTCCGTACACTACGTCCTGGCTTTCAGAGCCCAGCATGGGCGAAATTGCGCGTATGAACAGCACTGTGGCAGCCAGTATCAGCAGGGGCATGAGTATCACGTCGAGTATGAGCGCCACCAGCATCTCGCGCGCATTGCCGACAATGGCGTCAGAGCTGTTCACAAAAGGCAGGTCTGCGGCAGTGGCTGCAAAGGCTGCGTCATTGTCATTGAACACGCACGCCTGTATCTCTGCAGGTATTGACGGCGGGTGGAGCTGGGTGTTGAGCGCAAGGTCGCTGAGCGTGAAGAGCAGCGGGAAGACAAAGTAGAAGCCCAGCACTATTGCAATGATGAGCCCGCCAGCTCCGCGCGTGAAGGGCAGGGCGCGCAGCACTATGCCAATTGGCAGGAGAACTGAGAGGAAGTTGGCGAGTATGTACTGCACCAGCACCATTTCAGCATTCACTGCAATGCGGAGCTGCACAAGCTTGTAGGCCAATGCATGCAAAGCTTCGACCTTGGGGTGCAAATCCCAGCCGCACTTTATTTCAACGCCGAAGAATATGAAGCACGTCCACTCAGCGCGCTCCACGTGCATGTTGGTGTTCACTACATATTGGTACTCCTTGTCAAGAAGCGCGTCTGTCAGCACAAGCTTCTGCTGCAAGTAGTCAATGGGGCCGGCCACATTGCCGCCAGTGATGCCAGTGCCTGTAAGGCCCCAGTCCGTCACTGTAGCCTGGAACTGGCTAGTTGTTGTGCTGCTCACGAGCTGCAGCGAGGCTTGCGATATGAAGAGCGCAATTGCAACTATGCCGACTATCATGAGCGCCGAGGCAAAGGCCTGCATCAGCTCGCCCACAAGCCAGCGCTTCAGGCGCTCGTTGCGCATTGCAGTTGCGAGCATGTAGAAGACTGCGATGGCAAAGATGAGTGTCATGACTATTGTGAGCGCAAGGCTCATGCCGGATGTGCCGAGGCCGGTGACAGGGTCCTGCCAGACACTGCGCAGGGCTTCCACCTCAGGCGGCAGTTGCAAGATAGGTAGCCAGTTCATTTTCACACCAATTGCGACAGTCTTGTGATGTCAACTTCCCCTCCGAACAGGTTTGCAAGCTCGCGCGCAAGGGCTGCGAGTATTATGAAGTCCAGCGCAGGCAGGAAGATCGTTGCGAAGGAAACTGTGGCTGCCAGCGTGGCCATGCCAGCAAGGCAGCTCTGCCCTGCAATGTCCGGAACGCCGTTGATTGCGCAGCCTGCAGGCAGGTCGGGCTGGCCTGTGAGCGCAGGATAGGCAAGGAGCGCGTTGAGCAGGAGTATGAAGGGCAGGCCGAGGTAGAAGGTGAGTGAGATTGCCATGAGCGCGCCTCCGAAGCCGCGCATGTAGGGCAAGGAGCGGAAGACTGCGCCGAGCGGGAAGAGCCAGGGCAAGGCGCCGTTTGCTGCAAAGGCGAGCATGAAGAGCAGCGAGGAGAGCGAGAGCAAGCCCATTATCATGCTGTTGAGCGCAAGGTAGCCTGCGCCCATCTTGGAGTAAAATCCAACGCCAGGGTCCACGCTGTGCCCATTCTGGAAAAGCAGGCAGAGGAACAGGCACTTGTATTCGCTCACAGTAGCTGCATACTCCCACTTCATGAGAGTGTTGCGCACCTGCGAATAGTAATTGTAGGATTTTTCCTGCAGGTTCACGAGGTAGGCGTCAGCTGCCTCGAAATAGTCCTGGTATGCATCGGTGCCAGTATAGGTGAGCGCAACGCCGCCCGGTGCGCCGGCTGGCAGCACGAGGTAATAGTAGGAGAACAGGTTGAGGTTGATGGAGCAGGCTGTTGACATCATGAAGGTTGCGCCTGCGACAAAGAAGATTGTCGCGGCGAGCTGGTAGAGCTCTATGCGCGCCCAAGCGCCTATTGTCGGCGAGCGCAGGGTGTTGCCAAGCATGTAGATGAGGGCTATTACAAATGAGGAGAGCGTGAGGCCTACAGCTATGATGCCGACCCAGTTTGCAAAGTCAAGTGTGCATGCAACTACCATGAAGCCACCCTTGCTGGCTGCCCGAGCAGCCTTGCACCCATGCAAATTCCAGCGAATGCCATCAAGTCACCCTTGCGAGCTGCGAAACTTCAATCTCGCTTCCTATTGCCGACGAGAACCACCTTATGAAAGTGAGCGTGATGAGCAGGTTCATTACCGGCAGCAGAATCGATACTATTATTGTCCAGAAGGCCATTGGCTCTATGAATTGCGCCTTTGCAGCTGCATGCGTGCCAGTAGTGCCCACGAGCGCCGCCAGGTATTGCGCATCGCCATTGCACTCGCCCAGGGCATTGCAGGTTATTTCAGGCGGTATCTTGATGCTGGAGGCAGAGTATGCGCCTGTGCCGAATGCATTGTCCTTCACCATTGTGTAATCGACCAGTACTGTGAGCGGGTAGATGAAGTAGAAGCCAACTGCTATTGCAATGAGCGCGCCGCCTGCCTGCCTCGTAGGCCTGATGGAGCGCAGGAGAACGCCGAGGGGCAGGAGGAATACAAGGAACTGCTGCGAAAGCGAGAGCAGGAGCGCCTCTGCATGCATTGTTATCTGCGCTGTTGTGAGCGCAGTCATTGCAAGGCCTAGCGTGCCCTGAGTGGAGCCCACGTAGCGCAGCGAGGTGATGGCAAAGCCTAGGGTGCCGCCGAGAACCTGGCAGTAGGTTGTGACTGAGGATGCCTTGCCGACGCTGATTGCAAGGGACTCGATTGTCGCGGTAAAGCTGGCGAGAGTGGACTTGATTGTTTCAGTGTAGCACTGTGCAAATGCAAAGGTGTGGAAGGCAGTGGCGCCAGTGAGCGGGTTCGTATCCCATGCTGCAGGGCAGTTGAAGGAGTTTATCGGGGAAACTACTGGGTCTATTTTTGCCGTCGAGGCGAGCTGGGGCAGTATGAAGTTCTCAGCACTCCAGATGAATGCTGCAAGGCCGAAGATGAGGAGAATGGTGACTATGGACTGCACGAACTCCTCGCGCAGCGAGAGCTTGAGGTGCTGCAGGTCAAAGCCCTCTGCCACCATGTAGAGCAGGCCTATTGCAAAGATGAGCGTGAAGATTGCTATGAGCGAAATGGAATACCAGTCGCCGAGCCAGGTGTCAGGCACGCAGGCGCACTGGTTAGGCGGCACAGCAGGCTGGTGCGTGAATGCAGGGCACTGCGCAACTGGGCACGAGCCGCTTGGCCCGCCTGCAGGCGCGCCTATGCAGCCAGCTAGCACCAGCATTAGCGCAAGCAGAACAGCAGGTGCAAATGCATTCTTCATTTTCATCATATCAGCCTCATGAGCCCTTCAATGTCAATGTCGCCGCCAAACAGGGGCGAGAGGCCCTTTACGAAAGTTATTGTGAGTATGAAATCGAACATGGGCAGGATTGCGCCCACCATTATGAGCAGGCCCATGCCCTGCACGTCGCCGCCACCCCGCACGCCGCCGAAGTCAGTGAGCCCGCTGTAAATGGGCGAGCCCACCTGGTCTGCGCTGCCCTGCACCGGCATGAACTTACTCACAGTGTCAGGGTCTGCGCTTATTGTAAGGCTCTCGTGCGTTGGGAAGGCATTGTAGCAGCTTTCGCAGGCTGTGGTGATTTCAGGAGTTGCAAGGCATGTTGAGAGGAATGGCTTCATCTCGTTGAAAGTGTAGAGGAGTCCATTCTGCACGCCGTCTGTCAGGTCGTCGTCCGCGTGCCTGAATACGCGGCGGCAGTCAGCATTGTCACCAGATGGGCTGGACTTGGACGGACAGATGCCGCATTCTGTTGCATACGGGTCGTTCAGGGCTATTATCAGGTAGTTGCACGTTCCTGCAGTGGGATAGTCATCTGCCATCTTCTTCTGGGCGCAGGTGGAGAAATCATCAGGCTGCGAAGGTGAAGTGCAGAAACTTTGGCAGGCAGGGGTGCTGTCGCACAGGAAAGATGGGTCTGTGCGCGAGACTGCGCATCTGCCGTAGCAAATGGGGTCAAGTGTGCCTGCTGCATTGGTGCAGGAAGTAGTGCATGCTGATTTGCAATCTGAATTCAGGCTGGCATCGCACCTCTGCACGCACTGCACTGTTGTCCTTGCAGGATAGGTAAGCAGCAGCTCGCCATTATCCAGATCCTCATCTGGCGTGGCGCCCGCGACGTCGTTGCGCAGAACGCTGATGTCAATGGGCTGGGTGTACCAGGCTAGCAGGTAGACTAGCGGGAAGACCGTGAAAAGGCCTATGGCTATCGCTATCATCAGCCCGCCAACCCTGCGCGTGAAGAAGATTGAGCGCAGGAGAACGCCGCCTATTAGCAGAAGTGGCACAAGGCCAGTCTGCAGGATTGTGAGGAACTTCTCCTGCGCTGTTAGCGCGCCAGAAAGGCGCGAGGCGTAATCAAAGAGCAGCATGTGCCTGTCGGCCAGGATGGATTTGCCCGCATAGGGCCTGATGGAAAAGCCGGAGAAGAAGAAGGGTATGAGGTCAACTGCTACCAGGCTGACCTTGAAAGTGGAATCGCCAATTGCCTTCACTGCTGACTTGAGCTCGTGCCGCGCATAGGGGAGGGCAACCTCCTCGCGCACTGTGACGAGGTATTTGTTAGCGAGGTCTATGTGGCATTCTGCAGTGGTGCAGTGGAAGCCAGAGGTAGCAGGGGTGTTGGCAGTGAGCGTGTCTGCCATAGAGGAGGAAAGCGTGCTGAGGAAGGCGAAGAGAATCACCAGCAGGATGAGTATGACTAGTGACATGCCGGCCTGGAAGAGCTCTGTTATTGTCCATGCCTTGAGCTCGCGGCTGTTCGTGCCTTCTGCAATCATGTAGCAGATTGCAAGGAAGAAGATTGTGATGAACACCACCACGAGGCACGCGCCAATCCAGTTGTCCTGGAGCCAGCTTTCCGTGACCTCCTGTTCTGCAGGCCCAGGCCCTGGCTGCGCTGCTGCAATGCCTGCGAAGAGCAGGAGGAAGGCAAGTGCAAAGAGTTGTTTACTCGCCATAGGGAACCTCTGGTTCAAAGCCGCGCACGAGCAGCTTGGAGAAGGCCATTATGAAAGTCACTGTGAGCACTATTGAGAGGTTGGGCAGGAAAACCGCCTGCGAGATGAGGGGCGCCACGTCGGTAAGGTAAAGGTCGGGGTCTGCTGCTGCAGAGGGCGCAAGCAGGCTGGCCGAGGCAATGCTTTGCGCTATGTGCATGTTCAGCGCGTAGGTGAGGGGCAGGATGGCTGCAAAGCCTACTGCAATTGCAAGCACGTGGTCAGCAGGGCTGCGCGTCTGCGGGAAGAGGCGCAGGGCAAATGCAAATGGTATGATGAAGGGCAGGACAAAGTCTGCAGAGGCGCGCAGTATTACCTGCTGCGCGTACAGGCTGGCTATCATGGGCATGAGCATGTTCGAGAGAGTGTCCTGCGCATTGGCCTTTGTCTTCTCGCCTGCCAGCGAGGCATCGCCCCTGCCGCCCGTGAGGGGGTTGGAGGAGAACTTGAAGTTTATTGCCTGCAGCTGGTTCTGGAGGCTCTGGTCAGTGAGCGTGTGCACAATGCCGAAGCCGCTTTCGTAGGTGAGGCCTGAGAGGTAATTCTGAGGGCCGTTGTAGAGGTCAGTGCCAGTGAGCTGGATTGCAATGCTGTTCGAGAGCAGCAGCAGAACGTTTATGGCAATGAGAAGGGCGAAGGAGAAGCCGAGCTGGAAAATGGCGCTGCGCGCCCAGGCCTCCCACTCCTTCCGCATCATAGCCTGCGAGGCCATGTAGGCAAGGGCAATGACGAAGAGCGCGAGGAATGTGACGAGCGCCACCAGCGGGAATTCCTCTGTCCAGATGCGCTGCTCCATTGTCGCCAGGTTCTGCTGCACTGTTTGCGCCGATGCAGCTGCTGCGAAAATGAGGAGCAGGAGGATGGGCGCAAGCGCGCGTTTTGGTGCAGCCATTTTCACACACTCATAGAATCTTGTATATTCCGTAGAACTGCGAGTCGCCGCCCAGCTCTATGGAGAGGGCGCGCGTGCTGGAGACTGTGAGTATTGTGGTGAAGACAGCGAGAACTGCCGTGAGCATCGCATTCGTGGCTATTGCGGGAAGCGCGACATTCTGGATGGGGTCGTAGATGGACT
>JBAZVU010000038.1:0-9026 GCA_041660725.1 Candidatus Micrarchaeia archaeon
GGTACGCAACCGTTGCGCCCTTGGTTCCTTTCAGCTCGCTTATTGTCAGCAAATCTGCAAGTGCCTGGCATGGGTGCTCGATGTCGCTGAGCCCGTTGATTATTGGTATTGGGCTGTGAGCTGCAAGGGAGGCGAGCTGCTCGTGGCTGTGCACTCTTGCAAGCAGGAAGTTTGCATATTGCGCTATTGTGTTCGCAGTGTCGTGGCTGTCCTCGTGCCCGCTGAGCATGTGCGCGTTCGGCAGCTCCAGGAAGTGGCAGCCAAGCTGCTTTGAGCCAACTGCAAAGGAGAGCCAGGTTCTTGTGCTGGGCTTCTCGAAGATTGCGGCGAGAGTCTTGCCCTCCAGCGAGTGCGCATAGGCAGCAGGATTTTTCTTCACTTGCTCAGCTAGCAAAAGCGCCTTCGGAATGTTGATGTCTGTTATTGATAGAAGGTTCATGGCCTCACTTCTTCCTAGTTGCCTGAGCTGCTGCCCATTTTGGATTCTGCCAAGTGGAAAGTTCTGAGTCTGAAGCAGTGATGCCCTGCGCTGCAAGTGCTTTGGCTGTTATTTTTCCGCCCTTTGTCTGCGCCAGCGCCTTTTCAACAGCTGCCTTTGCGCTCTTGAAGGGCACGTGGTGCTTGAGTGCGAGATTTTCTGCTACTGAAAGAGAAGTTGTGGCGCTGCTGAGCGAGGAGAGCATCTTTTTCTGGTTCAACTTGATGCCGGCTATTACTGTTGACATTATCTCTATTGATGGAAGAGTTTCATCTATTGCCTCGAACAGCTCGTGCTTGCCGAACTGCGTGTCCTTGTTGTAGCCAGCCATGTTGCTTTTTGCAGTTGAAAGGATTGCGAGGAGCGAGGCCTGCACTTTTGCTGTTTTGCCCTTGATTGCCTCTAGAACGTCGGGGTTCTTCTTGTGCGGCATTGCCGAGGAGCCTGTGCTGAGCTTGTCACCCAGCTCGATGTAGCTGAATTCACTGGTGGAGAAGAGTATGAGAGTCTGGGCAAGGATGCTGAGGTGCGTCATTGCTGAGGCAAGGCAGTAGGCAAAATCGGACTCAAGTTCCCATCTGTTGGTAATGACGTCGATGCTGTTGGCATGGGGCTTGCTGAAGCTGAGGAGCTTTGCGGTTTTTGCAGTTGAAATTGGCAGTGTGGTGCCGAAGCCCGTGCCTGCGCCTAGAGGGCATTCATCGTGCAGTTCCGCCCACTTCTCGAATTTCTTCGCGTCCCTTTCGAAAGAGTGCGCAAATGCCAGCAGCAGGTGGCTGAAAGTTGTTGGGAGCGCCTGCTGGTGGTGCGTGTAGCCTGCGAGGATGATGTTCTGGGAGTGATGAGCCTTGCTGGTAAGGCTTGCAGACAATTCAGCGAGCTTCTTTTGCGCTTCCTTTGCCTTTTTCTTAAGGTAAATGTGCTCTGCTGTTACGACTTCGTCGTTTCTGCTCAAGGCGAGGCGGAAGTTGCCTGATTTGCCCTTTGTCTCATTTGCCAGGAAGATGTCGATGGAAGTGTGGATGTCCTCTGAAGGCGAGAGAAGCTTGGAGCCGCCCTTTTCGAGCTTTGAGAAGGCGGAGAGAATGGCCTTGAGCTCGGCATCGCCAATCAATTTCTGCGCATGAAGCATTTTGGCGTGCGCCTTGCCCAGCTCTATTTCAGCCGGCAGGAGCACGAGGTCGCCTGCCCAGTCTCCGCTGGCGCAGAAGTCCACTATGCCCGCGCTGATTTTGGAGTATCCCTTGCCCCATAGCAAGGAACCTGCAGGTGTTTGCTTCATGCCTTCTATGTGCGCCAAGCTCGGAATATATATGTTGCGCTCTAGGTGTTGCAGATATAACTAATTGTGTTCTAAATGGAACAGAAGTTAGTATGTTATTACGCATTTTTCTTCCGCTATTGAGCCATCGGCAATATTGAGGGTTACACGCAGTCGGCTAGTGCCGGTTTCGAGAAACTGGTGTATTTTATCTGGAATTACGGAACCGTTTTCGGAGAGATTTGAAAGCCCGCCATTAATGCCGAAGAAAGAGTTCGCCCATTTTACCTGTCCTGCTGAATCCAGGCAGTATAAGGTGGTTATGTCATCAGAACCCTTTCGTTCATACATGGGAACATAGATGCGGTCACCTGACGGGCTTACCATGGTATCAACGGTTGCTTCTCCTGGAAGGATGGCAGACCATTGCTGCACGCCAGAAGTTGCGTCGTATGCCTCTAAACGGCTGCCATTATTGGTTCTTACGAAACCTACAGTCAGGCCAGACAGGGATATATGACGATAAAACGAATCTTTTGGAATATCTAAGGCGTGTGTTTCAGTGAAAGAATGCTGGAATGATGGGTTTGTAGGGGGCGCGGATTGAGAAGGCGGAGCGTTTAAGTATAGCAAGATGCCGGCCGTTGCTGCGAATCCAAATGCGATAAGGCCACCTACAAAAGTGACTCGTTTCAAGTTTCTGACAGTCGCATAGTATCTTGCATCATCTGCCAAGTCCTGCTCTGTGACCTCGGGCATATTTGCGATTTTAAAGACGCGCGATACCTTTTCCTGATCGCTAAGGTAAGGATTGTTGATTATCTTGTTTATTTCGGCGTCTTTCTGCTCAACGGTCATCCGCGGACCCTGTGCCCTGTTCGCCCCTGTGAAGTAATCAGCCGTATTGTGCCAAAGGTGGTGGAAGAAGCCAGCACGCTTAGTTTGCTGTAGAGGGCGGGCAGTTTGTTGAGGGCCGCGAGTAGTTTGCACTCAATCACCACAACTGCTGAACTACTAAGACCCGAACTGTATCAGATCTCCGTTGGATGTCTTTACCGTATAGCCATGCAAACTGCCGTCCTCCAGATGGCCGCTTACATATACGGTTCCGTTCCGAAGCTCTGGCTGGTCGAAAAATTGTATTGAATGGCTGCGGTGCCACATGACATTTCCGTCTTCGGCACGTATTTTGAACATCTCTCCGCCAGTGTTCACGGCGTATACGTAACCATCTATTATCGGAAAATCGGAATAGGGCGGCGAGTATACGGTTCCGCCTATATCTACGTTCCATTTGCGCTCCCCGCTGCTCCTCCCAGTTACAGTGCTTCCAGTAAGAGTAACCGTTTCTATCTTCGAGTTTTCGGGAACGGGCTCTGCGGCAGGAGGTATGTATGTTTCCTGTGGAGGAGTGTATGCCGGCTCTGAAGGCGGGGGGGCATATTCTGGTTGTGGCGGTGGAGGCACGACTTTTTGTGGTGCCGGAGGTATGTATCTATAATCGGGCGCGGCAGGAGCAGGCGGTGGCGCGGGCGGCGCCTCTGGCGCGGGCGGTCGGTTTAAGTACAGCAAGGCGCTTCCGACAGCTGCAAGTGCAAGGACGGCAAGGCCGCCCGTTACTGTCGCTCTCTTCGCCTTTCTGACGCTTCTCTGATACGCCGCTTCCTCTGCCAATTCCTGCTCGGTTGTCTCAGGCCTGCTGGCGATATCGAAGACTATTCGTATCTTATCCGCATCGCTGAGATTAGGATTTTCGAATGTTCTGTTTATTTCGGCGTCTTTCTCCTGAACGGTCATTCGTGGTCCCTGCGCCTTATTCGCGCGGGTAATGTGATCGGCAGCATTGTGCCAAAGATGGTTGAAGAAGCCCCGCCTAGGCTGCTGTTGAGGGCGGTTGGTTTGCTGAGGACCTTGTGTAGTTTGCAAACACATCACCCGTTAGAACCGCCTTTTGCGGAGCCAAACACACTGTAGACGAACTGGAGAACGCCATTCAATAGTTCACTGCCCTCTAACGAATAGAGGTTGAGGTGCATCCCCTTTGCTGCTTCGGCCGCAGCCCATATGGAGATTTGGCGCAGATAGTCTTCAGTTATGGCATCATTCTTCGCCTTGATTATTTCGGCTTCGACCAGCCCCATGACGCGGGCGGCATAGGCATCAGCGTCGACGTTTATCATCCTCAACTTTTGTTTCACTTCCGCATCAAACAGCTCAAGGCGCGATTCCTTCATGCGAAGCAGGAACATTGCGCCCACTATTGGAATCTGCGCCTCTATTGCCATCCGCTCTTCAAGCATCTGCTCTACGGAAGCTGGCAGTTCGACGTTTGAGAGGAAGCACGTGTGCATATATACGCCAGACCGCGCAAGTGCAGCACGAGCTAAGGTGTGTATTTCATTCTCAATTGCCCGTGGATAGCGAACAAGATCGTAGACTGGCGTATTTGACAGGACGTCTCTGGCGGCAGGCAGAAGAATCGGGTCTATAATTATCGGTTCGATGCCCGGGTTGTGAGTCGGATCTGTTCGCTTTCCTGCTTCCGAGACACTCCAAGTAACTAATGGCACGGCCAAATCAGGATTTGGTATGCAGTGAGCCATTAGGGTTATTTCTGCCCGTGTTCCTTCACGTGTCCGGAGATGGAGGGGAGTAGGTTTGTACAGGAACGGTCGCACATCGATTTTGATTAGCTTTGCACCAAACATGAGGAAATGGCCGCCAGGACCAAGCATCACATCATACGGTTGGCCGCGCCAGATCGGAAGTGCCACTTCACCGAAACCCACGGACTTGTTGCCAAGAAGATCGGAAAGGAAATTCGGCTTCCTTATTGGAACTATTGTCGGCAGCGGAGAAGCAAGCGGTGCGGCGTTAGTTGGGAGAATCGTGTCGGGAATTAGCGGCGATACTGTGCTATTCTCCCGGAGGTTTCGTATCAGCTGGAGTTTTTCGTTTGGACTGAGAGATGGATTACGATATATTTCTTCAAGCAGCTCCCTTGTTTTTCTGGCTTGCTCACCGGCACCGCCCTCTTCTTGGCGCAGGGGAGAGAATACGCCCTGATCGACTATTTCCGCCAGGGAATTCTGGACCATCGAGGCACCCGTATCGTGTTCTATCACGTAATCGTGCATTGCGGAAACCAGAAGCGCAAGGCGGTCGGTTTCTGGCTGCCTTGTGTCGCCCAGGATTTCGCTGAGTATGCCGGCAAGCTCGCTTTTTTCCTGTGAGCCGTCTAGGACTGTCTTGCAATGGGCTAGTGCCTCCCTGTCAGTAAGTTCGGGCATTTGAAGCATGGCCTTTACTTTGTCGTATATAGTCCTGTCAGCTGCTTTCAAATTTGGACTGTCAAAAAGAGAGTTTGAAAAAGAACGCTTATTCTGACTGTTTGATTGAGTATTGCTGCCGCCATTAGCGCGGTTTCCTGCGGGTCCACTTTTCATTTCGGCCATCGGTTCCCCGCACCAAAATATGCCATTACAGGTATTTAAAGGTTAAGTCGAACTGGAGGCCTACTTCGGCCTCATAGTGCCCCACTTTTCAAGGGCCTGCCTGAGTTCCGGGCTGTGCTTTGCTGCCTCGTCAAGAGGTATTGCGTGCATGCGGGCTGAGGCTGCTTCCATTGCAGCCATGGCGCCTGCGCGCGTGCCCTTCGGGTGGCCGTGTATGCCGCCGCTCACCAGGATTGTGCAGTCATTGCCGAAGATGTCCATCACTTCCGGCACTAAGCCTGGGTGAAGGCCTCCGGAAGAGACGGGGAATGCCGGCTTGATGGTGCCCCAGTCCTGAGGCATAAGGCGTCCTGCTTCTGCTTGCACTTTATGCCCGCGCAGGACATTCGCAATGCCAAGAACTTCTGGCTTGTCGCCAACAAGCTTGCCAACTGCTGTTCCTGAATGTATCTGGTCAACACCTACGAGGCGCATGAGCTTTGCGAGGAATTGCATTGTGATGCCGTGCTTGGGATTGCGGTCAAATGATGCATGCATGGCACGGTGGGCATGAATTGCCATATTGTAGTCGCCAAGAACATCTCGCATTGTCTGCACTGATGCCGTGCCTGCTACCACGACATCAATCATTGCATATCTCCAACCAGCATCATGCAATATTTTCGCCCGCTTTTTCATGAGCTCAACTGGGCCCGTGATATTGATTAGCGCGTCCTTGCACTGGCCAGTTTGCCTTTCAGCCTTGTCGCGCAGGTGCGTCATCAGGCGCACGCGCTCGTTGAAGTTGTTGAATGAGGTGGAGGTGAGGTTCTCGTCATCTTTCACAAGGTCAAAGCCGCCCATCCAGGTTTCGTAGCCTATTGCTGCGTGCTCTGCTGCGCTGAAGCCTATTTTTGGCTTTGGAACTGCGCCGAAGAGCGGCCTGCGGGGAACTTTCATCATTTTGCGTATGCCAGAAATGCCATGGCGCGGGCCTTTGAAGTGCTTGATGTATTCGCGGGGAAGAGTGGCGTCAATGAGGCGCAGGTTGTTCAGGGCTTTCATGCCAAAGATGTTTCCTGCTATTCCGCTCAGGAGCTGGGGCGCATTGCCCGGCTCCCATAAGTCCAAGGGGTAGGCTATTTTCACGTAATTGCCCTTGACTTCAAAAGCAGTTGCCATGAGCTTTTTCATGCGGGGCGGGAGCTTGAAGAGAGTTGTCCAGGTGCCTGTTGAGCTTTCTGATGCTATTCTGCCGATGGCCTCGTCGGCGCTGATGCCGTGCGATGGCTCGAAGTAGAAGAGCACTGTGAGGTCGCTTGAATGCGGGCGGTAGTTCTCATTCACGAAGTCAGTGTACCACTCAACCTTGGGCATAAGGGGAAATCGACGAATAAGTTTAAATCTGATTGCATGCTATTCCTACAAGGTTGAGCGCATGAAAATATTCAAGTCCAATTTCTCAGAGTGGTACAACGAGGTGCTCGAGGCGTGCCAGATAATTGACATCAGGTATCCGGTGAAGGGAATGCCGGTTTACAGGCCGTGGGGCTTCCGCGCTCTCAGGAACTGCTTCAGGCTTCTCGAGGGCATGCTGGACAGGAGCGGGCACCAGCAGGTTCTTTTCCCGCTTCTTGTTCCTGATGACCAGTTCGGGAAAGAGGCTGAGCACATCAAGGGCTTTGGCGATGAGGTGCTGTGGGTTACGCATGGAGGAAAGCAGAAGCTGGAGAGGGATTTGGCAGTGAGGCCCACTTCAGAGACTGTCATGTATCCAATGTTCGGGCTGTGGCTGAGGTCGCACGCTGATTTGCCCCTGAAGATACACCAGACTCTTTGCGTTTACCGCCATGACACAAAGGCTACAAGGCCGCTCATCAGGGGGCGCGAGATATACTGGAATGAAGCGCACACTGCGCATGCGAGCGCAGAGGAGTGCGAGCACCAGGTTGCAGAGGGAGTGCGCATTTACAAGGAGTTCTATGACTTGCTGGGCGTTCCCTACATGATATTGAAAAGGCCCAAGTACGACACTTTCCCGGGCGCTGACTATTCGCTTGCATTTGATGCGCTCATGCCAGATGGAAAAGTGCTGCAGGTAGGCACTGTGCATAATTTGGGCCAGAATTTCGCGAAAGTTTATGATGTGAGCTATGCGGATGCGTCAGGCACGAAGAACCATGCGTACCAGACGTGCTATGGAATAAGCATGAGGTGCCTGGCTGCCGCCATTGCGATTCACGGCGATGACAAGGGGCTTGTGCTGCCTTCAGCTGTTGCGCCTGCGCAGATTATCGTGGTGCCAATTTTCGTGGGCGAGAACAAGGGCGAGATGCTCAACAAGTGCAAGGCAGTGAAGGATGCGCTTGTGCTCAAGGGCTTCCGATGCGAGGTGGATGAGAGGGAGCTGCGGCCCGGCGAGAAGTATTATCATTGGGAGTCACTGGGCGTGCCCATGCACATTGAGCTCGGGCCAAAGGAGATGACTGCGAAGAAGCTCGTTCTTGTTACAAGGGATGGCGAGAAGAAGGTTGTTGACGAGGCGCATGTTTTCGAGGAAGTGAAGGGCATGCTGGATGCATTTGACAAGAGGCTGCTGGAGAAGGCGCGCAAGTGGCACCAGGAGAATTTGAAGAGCGCGTCAGACATCAAGAAGCTCAAGGACATTGTGGGAAAGAAGGGCGGGCTTGTCAAGATTGGCTGGTGCGAGGCAGAGGCGTGCGCTCGCAAGGTGGAGACAGAGGGAGAGGCGGAGATACGCGGGTTTGAGCACAACAAGCTGGAAGAGCTGAAGTGCATTGCATGCGGAAAGGCGGGCAGGGCAGTGTGGGCTGCTAAGTCTTATTGATTAGCCCTAGGAGCAGGAAGGGCTGCAGAATCAGCGCGCACCATTGACTGGAGGAACCAGTCGCTGAGCTTGTCGTTCGAGGAACACCACAGGCCCACTTTTGCAAGTATCGCCCCCACTTGCAGGCGCGAGATTTTCACCTTTTTTCCGCTGTCGAAAACTTCCGAGCTGTTGGCGCACTTCACGTAGGACTCGATAGCCATGAAAAGGGGTATTAGGCAGAATTTGCGCACCTTCAGCGCGTTCTTCGGCAGGAGCTTGATGTATTTCATAGCGTCGCGCAGGTAGATGCGCGCATTCGCTATTTGCAGCCGCAGAACTTTCATCGCCGCCTTCCTGTTCTCGCGCAGGCAGATGCTCTCATAGGTGAGGTTGTAGCGCGCGAGAAGCCTGCGCGGCCAGTAGTGCCTCTTGCCTATTACGTCGGCGGCGATGTCGCGCAGTATGTTCACCTTCTGCAGCGCAAGGCCGAAGTGGCTTGCGTATTTCGTGAGCTTTCGGCGCAGGCGCTTGCCTACTATTCCATTGAAGAAGAGGAGGTCTGTGAAGAGGTGGCCTATTACCCCTGCGACATGGTAGCTGTACTCGTCCTGGTCCTTGAATGTCTCGATGGGCTTGCGCTGGAATTTGTACATTCCATCGGCCATCACGCGGCCCCACTTGAGTATTGAGCGCCTTGCAAAGAAAGGCTGCGAGTAATAGGTGCGCATGACTGCATCGAGGTTGGAGAGCAGGTCTGCCTCATAGGTGAAGTCAAGGCTTGCAAGCAGGTCTTCCCTGCACGTGGATATTTTGGAAGAGTTGAATGCGCGGGCGCTGAGAAGGCTGAGGAACTTTCCGAAAAGGCGCCTTTTTGTCGCGATGGGAGCGTGCGAGTCCTCTATTGTGTCAAGTATCCTGTAGGAGAGGTATGCGGCCATCATCTGCTCGTCCAGCGGCTTGGGCAGCATGCGGATGCAGAATGAGAAGCTGCGCGAGACCTTGGGCAGGATGTTCCAGCAGATT
>JBAZVU010000039.1:0-848 GCA_041660725.1 Candidatus Micrarchaeia archaeon
CACGAGCCCGTAGAAGGAGATTGGGGCATCTGGGCTATTTATACCCCCAACATTGGCTTTTTTACTTCGTCAGCACCCTTGCGCCGTCATGCTCAATCACCATCGTGTATTCAGCCTGCGACACAAGGCCCTTCTTGATTTCGCTCAGTACTGGATACTGCCTCAGCGAGCCTGACATCACCAGCTCCTTGAATGCAGTCTCAAGCAATATCCTGCTCTTGAATGCGCTTTTTCTCAGCCACCTTTCTGCAAACGGCAGCCCCCTGTATTCTCTCTCGGCAAAATCAATTACGCGCCTGCTTTCCCTCATGCGCACCGGCGCCCTTCCCTCAAGTGCAAATATCTCCACATACTCGCCTTCCTCAACGCTGCCCGCGCCGTCAGTTGCAAAAGGCTCGACTGCAAACACCTGCCCCTCCTCAATCTTCTGCGCAGCGCCCTTCCCGATATTCGGTATCTCCACTCCTGAGTGCAGCTGGTACTGCGTTATCATGTGCCCTGTCAAATTGTCAATAGGCCTGAAGCCGCGGCCAACAATCTCCTTCTCAATTGCCGCGCCAACCTCATTTGTCATCCTGCCCGGCCTCATCAGCGCAACCGCAGCTTCAAGCGCTGCCCTGCTTGCCTCAAGCAGCTTTCCCTGCTCGCCTGAAAGGTCTATTGTAATCGCCGAGTCGCCCACAAACCCATCAACAGACACGCCCACATCCAGCTTCACAACATCCTTTTCTCCAAAAACCTTCTCATCGCCAAACATCGGCGTATAGTGCGCAGCCTGCTCATTCACTGACAAGTTCACTGGAAAAGCAGGCTTTGCATCCTCCTGCTCTATCCAGCCCTCAATAACC
>JBAZVU010000039.1:858-8843 GCA_041660725.1 Candidatus Micrarchaeia archaeon
GGCTTCACCATCTCCTTGCCTTTCTGGAGCATCTTCGATGTGATTTCTCCAGCCCTTTCAAACTTCTTCAATTCTTCCGCATCCATAACCAACACCACTCACTTCTTTTTCATAGCCACTGCAATCTTTGCAGCCTCTGCCAGGCTCTTAACGCTGCAAACATCTTTTTCCACTTTTCCCCCTTTTCTCAAGACCAGGACTGCGTTCATGCCCGCCTTTCTCGCAGGCAAATAATCCCGCTCAAGCTTGTCCCCTGCCATCAGGATGGACTTCGGCGCAATGCGCAGCTTCCTTGCAATTCTCCTGTAAAACTCCGGCGACTTTCCCACGCCAAGCTCCTCTGATATGAACGCACCATCAATCTCATCCTGCAGCCCCAGGCGCACCAGCTTGTCCCACTGCTTCACTGCCCTTCCCTCAGTAGCAGCATAAACTTTCAGCCCTGCCCTTTTCATCAGCCGCAATGCCTTCACAGAATCGGAATAAGGCGAGATTTTCACCTTTGTCCCATGGTAGGCTGCAATTCCTGCTGCAATTATGCGCGAGTTCCTTCCCTCGCCAAGTTTCCCAAGCAGCTTCCCGAAATGGTCTGAATAATTCGGGCCGTACTGCTTTACGATTTTCATCAGCATGGCATATGCATTTGCAATCCCTGCCTTCATTCCCTCCTTTCTCATCGCCCGCAGGGCCTTCATGCGCGCCATCTTGGAAAATGCCTTAGTATTGAACATCGTCTCGTCAATGTCAACCAGGACGACTTTCAAGGACACCAAAAACACCCAGCCATCTTTCCAGCACGCAATTCTTCCTTTACTGTCCACCAAGCTTCGCCTGCTTCCCCATCAGCTGTCCTTTACCATCCACCAAGCTTCGCCTGCTTCCCCATCATCTTCAGGTCGTCCTCATCATAACCAAGCTCTCCGAGAATCTTCAGCACTGGCGGCAGCAGCTGGTGGTCAATGTAATAGTTCGCATCATAGTCCTTTGCCCTTTCCACAAGCTGCGCCTTTTCAGACACGCTCTTGCCCCCTTTTGTAATCACATAGCCAATGAGGCTGCCCTCCTCCACTTTCACGCCTTCTTTCATCGCCCTTTTCACAGCAGCCACTTCCGGGCTCATAATGTCATACTTGCCAACGCTCTTCCTCAGCCTCGTGTAAATGACCAAATCCTCCATTTTCGCCTTGCCGCTGCGCAGCTCCTCCACCTTTTCCTTCACAATTGCAATGGCTTTCTCCTTGCTGCCGTCCTTGAGAATGGCCTGCAGCACTGCCATCTGCGTGTCCTTTGCAATCTTGCTCCAGTCCCGCCGAACAAGCTCAAAGCCCCTGATTTTTATCCTGCCATCTTCTCCCAGCAGCGCATACTTCTTCTTGGCTCCCCCAGAAGGGGCTCCGCCCCTCTCTACACCCCGTTCAGCCCCGCGCTTCATCACAAACAGCCCGCGCGGGTAGAATCCTTCAAGCTCCAGCTCCATTTTCTCGGGCAGGCTCTTGTTGACCTCGCCCAGAAACTTCATCACATCCTCCTTTTTCTTTGAGCCCAGCTGCAGGAAAAGCGAATCAGTATCCATGTACAGGACTTTGAATCCTTCTTTCTCAGCCCTCTTCTCCATTTCCTGCACATAGTAGCGGCCCCAGGCAGTTGTGCTCTCCCCGCCCTCGCGCGAATACCAGCGCGACCTGACATACAAAAGATAGCCGTAATATGAATTCGCCAGCACTTTCAGGGCCTGGGACTTTGCGAACAGCACTGTATACTCTTCGCTTTCCACCTTCCCCTCCTTTTCCAGCCTCTTCAGCTCCTTTTTCAGCCCGGCGCGCCTGTCAATTATCTCCTCAAGCACAGTCGGCACAAGCCCTTTTCTCTTTTTGCAGAACCAGTGCCCGCTTGGCGACTTGTAGCCGTCCTCCTTGCAGCACTCGCAGTCAACAGTGAATGGGTCAATGTTGTAGGAGCAGATGATTGACGGGTACAGGCCCCTGAAGTCCAGCACAGCCAGGTTCTCGTATATGCCTGCCTGCGGCACTTTCACATAAGCGCCCTTCACAGGCCCCTCACGCAGCTTTGCATCATCATCTTTTGGCCTGTTCGGAATGAGCATGTTCTTCTCGCCAGCCCTGCGCATGAGTAGCATCTCAACAAGCTGGCTTGCGCTTGCACCGCACACATCAAACAAAGTGGCCCCGCACAGGCGCGACATCTCAAACTCCATGGGCAAAACCTTCTCGCCCACTTCTACAGTAGAAATAGCGTCATTCATTGAGTACTCAGCCAGCTCCTCGCGCAGCTTTGCATCATCCCACATCTTCCAAACATCAATTTTCTTGATCATCTTCTCTTTCTGGTGCCCCACAAGCTCAGCATAAACAGCTGAAAGCGTGTACTGTGTAGTCTTGAGCGCTCCAATAATGCCCAAAAACCTCACAATAGGGTACAAATCAATGTGCACCCTGCCAGTAATCTTTGCAATTTCATTCAACCCGCGCTTTCTGGACCTGAAATCGCTGTTATCGCGGCCAAGTGCAAGCTTTGCACCAGTTTTGCCAGCTCTTGCCTTCAAGTAAGGCAGGTCAAACATGGCCGAGTTATAGCCGAGCAGCATCTCAACATCCTGCTCCTTGATGGTCTTGCAGAACTCCTCAATCATCTTTTTTTCAGTCTCAACAACCTTGACGAACTTCATTCCGCCAGCTGGCTTGAATGTGATAACATGGCCATGCGGCTTTCCTCCTGTTGGGTCTGCAACAGCCTCGCTTATCATGACCGTGGGGTCCCTGGAGCTGTCCGGCTCGCCTTTCGGGTTGTAAGTTTCAATGTCAAATGCCATCATTCTGAGATTGGTGCTGCCCTCGCCAACTTTCCTCGCTGCTTTCACCTGCCTTCCAGCCTTCTCATACTCCAGCTCAACCAAATCAAAAGGCGACACCTTCTTGTCCATCAGCCAGCGCCTGGCAAAAGGAATATCGTGCTCGTAAAGAGTGCCAACCTGTGCAACCTTGTCTCGCAGCAGCGGCACATGGCTCGGGTGGTGGCAAACAACCTTCAGCAGCTCCCTTTCCTTGCCCAAAGAATCCATTTTCACTGCATCAACGCGCTTCACTGTCACCTTCTGCCCCTTGTCAGAAAAAGAAACAGCCATCAGCAGCTTCTCAGCTGCCTTGAAGTCCTTTCCAGCTGGCATTATGTAGAAATATGGCTCAAACTCAGCATCAAAAAGCCTGAAGAACCTCTTTTTCTTCAAAATAAGCCTGATTATGGGCTTGCCCTGCCTGGTGATGTAGTCTACATCCACGAGGGTTGCCTTCAATTTCTTGAGGCCGCCAGCCATCAGCTTCCCCCGCTTTCCCCTTCTTTTTTCTTCTTGATGATT
Source organism: Candidatus Micrarchaeia archaeon (assembly GCA_041660725.1). Classification (GTDB taxonomy): domain Archaea; phylum Micrarchaeota; class Micrarchaeia; order Burarchaeales; family Burarchaeaceae; genus JBAZVU01. The sequence continues at coordinate 4,232 of JBAZVU010000039.1, forward strand.
GCAATTGAGCCAAGCTCAACTCCCTCATCAACCCCGCCAATGAACTGCTCCATATCTTTCTTCTCCTGGGCGCGCCTTTCCTCTGCCTTTTTCTGCCACTCTGCAGCCTTTTTCTGCCTCTCGCCATGGAAATGCTCGTGCTCAGCAGCCCGCCTCCCATGCACTTCCGCCTTCTTCATCTCGCCAATTTTTGCCTCAACTTCCTCGCGCTGCTTTAGTATCGGGCCCATGTCCATTTCAATGCGCTGCAGCCTGTACTTCATGCGCGCAACCTGAATAGCTTCGTCCATTCGTGATTTGACGGACTTGATCTGCTTGAGCAGCTCCTGCTCTGCTTTCCTGGTAAATGCCTCAGTAGCTATCTTGAATTCCAGTTCGTCTGCTTCTTTCTTCAGCCTGCCTGGCGGAGGAACCTCTTTTTTCATGTTCAACGCAGCCTCTAGCGTCTTCCTTTCCGTGTTCCTGCCATAAATGAGCCTATCCAGGCGCTTTGCTTCCTCCACTAGCCCCTGTTTCTTGCTTTCCAGCTCATTGGTGCCTTCTTTTTGCTCCAAAACCATCCACCGCTTTGCATAGGTTTATATATCCTTACGCCATAATCATTTCACTTTACCGTCTTCTGAAAGCTGCCTTCGGGCAGAACTGGTCGCCTTGCCAGCGCGTCATGCGCTGGCCTAATTTTTACCCCTCTAGCTTCAGGGCTGCCCTTTCCTGCCGCCCTGCCTGCGGGAAGCGACCATCAATGCACTCATCTCGGTTCCGAGAAGAGCATCCCTCACTATTTCCACTGTTATTGCGATTACAGCAGCCAGCGCCCGCACCAGCACGTCATTACTCATTATCGCAACTGCAATGCACAGTGCAATTACCACGAGCAGCGCCATCCTGATTGCGAGCACCTTGCCGAACATTGCCATAGCAAAATTTGGGCAGCACATTATTAAATCAATTATTAATTTTACGCACCCCAACCCCTATATGTGCTTGAAATAGACGGCTCCACTCTGGAAGGCGGGGGCCAGCTCCTCCGCACGTCCGCCGCACTCTCGGCCATACTTGGCGAGCCATTCAGGATAACGAACATCCGCACCAACAGGCCCAATCCCGGCATGCAGGCCCAGCACCTTGCAGGGGTGTCTGCAATAGCGCAGATTTGCAATGCAAAAACAGAGGGCATGACGCTCAACTCAACTGAGCTGACCTTTTTGCCTGAAAAGTCAGCAGGCGGCCCATATCATTTCGACATCGGCACAGCCGGCTCTGCAATCCTGGTTGTGCAGACCGTGCTGCCGCCCCTTCTCTTTGCTTCTTCCCCCTCGCACATTACCATAACAGGCGGAACGCACGTGCCTTTCTCGCCAACCTACCACTACTTTGAAAAAGTGCTTCTTCCTGCACTGGCCCGCATGGGCTGCCGCATCAGCTCCCAGATGCTGAAATACGGCCTTTATCCAAAAGGCGGCGGGCAGATAGAGGTCGGCATTGAGCCCACAACCCAGCTTCTCCCCCTTAACCTTTCCTCCCGCGGAACAATGACCGCGATAGAAGGCGTCTCCATCTGCGCCAACCTTCCTCTTACAATAGCAGAGCGCCAGGCCCAGGCTGCAAAGGCCCTGCTGCCAAATGCAAAAATATCTGCAGAAGCAGCCCAGGCCCTTTCGCCAGGCACTGCAATCACGCTCTGGGCTGAGTTTGAGCGCACTGTCCTGGGTGCAAATGCACTCGGAGCACCAGGCAAGCCTGCCGAAGCAGTTGGCAAGGAGGCAGCAGCTGCGCTAGAGTTTGAAATCAAGAGCAATGCTGCAGCAGACTCCCACCTTGCAGACCAGCTCATGGTCTTCGCAGCCCTTGCAGAAGGCGAAACAATCATCAAAACTTCCAAGCTGACTCCGCATGCGCTTGCAAATGCGTGGCTGCTGGAGAAGTTCACCGGCAAAAAGACAATTATTGACAAAGAGGAAAATACCCTCAAAATACGCGGAATCGGCCACAACAGGTGAAGAGCGCAATGAAAATCCTAACTCTCAATCCTATTGGGCTTGGCGCTGCAATAGCCTTCGCGCTCCTGATAGCTGCCTTTACTGGCCAGCTTGCAGGCTCCTTCATCTCCCTCATCCTTGTTTTCCTGGTTGCGGGCTGGCTTGTCACCAAATACGGCTATGAGCGCAAGCGCGAGCTCACGCTCTATGAGTATGAGCGAGGCTGGGAGAATGTGCTGGCAAACGGGGCAGTGCCAGCAGCCTGCGCCATACTCTACTACTTCGACCACCGCTTCCTCTGGGCCTATGTTGGCTCAGTTGCAGCAATCATGGCTGACAAGTTCGCGTCCGAAATAGGGGTGCTGGGCGGCAAGCCCTACATGCTTCCGAGCTTCAAGCAGGTGAAATTCGGCACTTCTGGCGCTGTAAGCGTTCTCGGCACCCTTGCATCCTGGGACGGCGGCATAGTGATAGGCGCGGCTGCCTTCCTGCTCTTCCCAGGAGTTTCCATCTGGGATGCGCTCGTGATTTCGGCAATTGGCATGGCCGGCTCCTTCATAGATACGCTTGTCGGCATTTGGGAAACAAAAGGAACTGGCACAAAAGCAACTACAAACTTCATCTGCGCGCTCTCAGGCGCAATAATGGGCTACTTCCTGTTTGCATGACTGGCTGCCGGAATCAGAGTTGCAGCAGGCGCTGCGCCAAATCGCCAAAAAGCGCGCTCAGTGCCAGTGCAATGAGCACATAGGGCGTGAAAGCAGGCAAATTCTTGTAAACTGGGAATTTTTTCAGGCCAGTCTTCTTCAATTTCTCAATTTCGCTCCTTGTCAGCAGCTTCTGCAGCCCGAATTTCTTCACCAGCGCGGGCTTCATCTCCTCAACAGCCAGCACATCCTCCTCATCAATCTGCGCAATAGTCACATTTTCCACAAGGAAGCTGCGCGCTATGAACTCCTTGAACACATAGAAGAACACTGAAACAACTACTGAAAACACCACCATTGCAATGAACATTGCCGGCGCCCCGCCTTGCATTCCCAAATACGAAACAGCCACGCCTGCAGCAAGCATTGCAACTGAATACAGCGCCTGCTCTCTTCCCAGCTTTACCTTGCCCTTCATCAGCGCCTTCAGCGCAGCAGGCGCATACCTCGCGAAAGTCACAATGCCGAACAGCACTCCTGATGCAAGGAAAATCGACAAGATGAACGGCAGTTGCACAATTGGCTCAGGCCCTGCTCCCTCCAGCAGCCCCTGTGGTGCATAGGGCACAAGAAGCGCAATTGCGCCGTACAGGAGCACATCCGCGCCGCCAATCTGGCCCATCCTGTAAAGCGGGTAGCCAATGCCAAAGACAAAAATGACTGGGATGATGACTGCTGGCGCGCTCGCGGCATTGAACGTGATTGCTGCACATATTATGCCAATGCCCACAAGCCCGAAAGTTAGCCAGTCAGGCACAGTGCGGTTGTGCGTGAGGTCATAGTAAGTAGCAGCCAGCGTGCCGGCAAGCGCAACACCCAGCCTTGCAAGTTCAAGCTCCATTGTCAACGGCGCACTATCAGTGCGCAGGAATATAAAACATCGCGCCCCATGGTGAAGCATGGCTGGCTATGATGCAGGAGGAACCCTGACTTTTCTCGGCGGCGCTGCACTTGTAGGCATAAGCGTTCTGGGCAAGGTCCCGATGGTAGCTGATATGACGGGCCACCTTCCTCCCGGCGCACTTGGCGCAGGCGGCGCAATGCTGTGCGCATGGGGCGCTGCCAACATTCTCTCAAGCACCAAGAAATGAAATCTATTTTTGCAAGCCAAGAAAAATCGTTATTAAATTATCCTGCCACAGCTTTCCACATGGCGACATGGACAACTGAAAGTGTGCCCATACCTACTGATCCTCTCCAGAAAATTCTCGGACACGAGGACGTTCTGCAAACAGCGCGGGTTGTCGCCAAGCAAAGGCGCAATCTGCTCCTGGTGGGCCCTCCGGGAACTGGCAAGAGCCTGATAGCGCAGGCAATCGCATGCCTTATACCGCAGCCCCAGCAGGAAATCTCAGTACTTCACAATCCTGAGAACTCAGAAAGGCCCATAGTTGAAGTGCGCCGGCGCGGAGAAACAGGCGAAGGCGCTGAAAAGAAAATCCCCTTCAGGCTCCAGCTTCCCTCGGATGTGCCTCATTTCGTGGCAGAGCGCCTTGGCTTCCGGTGCAGGCGCTGCGGCACTGCGAGCGATTACACCCTTCCAATCTGCCCTGACTGCGGGGCTGACAAATTCGGCCGCGACTCCTCGCCCTTCGACGACCTCATCTTCGGCTTCCATGGCGAGCTGCGGGAGGACCGTGTGCACACAACGCGCCGCTTCATGGACGGCCACGAGGAAGCAGTTGTCTACGAGCGCACTGATGACGGCAAAATCAAGATGTTCGACCAGCGCGCCCTGCGCGCGCTTGAGCGCATAGGCGCAAGGCGCCCGCGCAAGGTAATAGTGCCGCTCGACCGCTCAACTTTCGTGCAGGCGACGGGTGCAAGCGAAACCGAGCTGCTCGGGGATGTAAAGCACGACCCGTACGGCGGCCACCCTGAAATCGGCACAGCTGCCTATTTGCGCGTTGTTCCAGGCGCAGTGCA
>JBAZVU010000040.1:0-8610 GCA_041660725.1 Candidatus Micrarchaeia archaeon
GACAACAGTGTGCTTGCTCTTGTCATAGGTCTTTTCATTCACGCCCAAAACAAGGGTGGCGTCAATGTCGCCCTTGCAAGGCGCGCTCACTATTACTTTCTTCGCGCCTGCCTTGAGGTGCTTGCTTGCGTCTTCCTTCTTGGTAAATGCGCCTGTGCATTCAAGAACAACTTCAACGCCCAGCTTTGCCCACGGAAGCCGCTCAGGGTCGCGCTCTGAGCTGTAGGCTATTTTCTTGCCGTCTACAATGAGTGTTCCTTCCTTCACTTCAATCTTGTTCTCAAGAACGCCGTGCACTGAATCGTATTTGAGGAGGTGGGCAGCTGCATTGATGTCGCCGGGGTCGTTGATGGCAACGAGGTCGAACTGCTTGCCGAGCATGCTGCGCTTCATTGCAGCGCGCATTATGAGCCTGCCGATTCTTCCAAAGCCGTTTATTGCAATCTTCACCATCCAAACCACCTCGAAATTTCAGAAGTGCACTTTCTTTTCCGCCCTGCCCATTGCCATTTCAGGGCTGCCGCCGCCTTTTCCGCCGAATTTTGCCAGAAGCTCCTTGAGAAGAGTTGAGGCATTGTGCTTGCTGCCCTTCTTTGCCGCTGCTACGACATCGCCAGATGAATTTGCAAGGATTACTGCGTCTTTTGCCTTCACTATCTCGCCTGCTGCGCGCGCAAGCGAGCGAGAGTCCAGCTCGAGAACCGCCTTTACCACTTCCGCCTTCTCGTGCTTGAGCTTTTCTATTTCCTGCTCCGCGAGGCGCGTGCTCAGCTCCTCAACCTGCTTGCCGCGCACCTTCCATTCGTCAAAGAAGCGCGTGACTGCATTTGGCAGCTGGTCAGGCGAAACATGAAGCATGCCGCTTGTTTTCATCAGCAGGGCATCACGCTCTGCCATGTATTCAAGGGCTGCAGGGCCAGCTGCATAGCGCAGGCGGCTCACGCCATCCTGTATGCGCTCCTCGCCCATTAGCTTGATGAAGCCGACTTCGCTGGTGTTGTCAGTGTGGGTGCCGCCGCAGGCCTGCGCATCCACGCCCGGTATCTCGACAACGCGCACGCTCTTGCCTGGCGAGCCGCCGCCCTGGTAGAGCGTGAAGCCGTGCTTCTGCTCTGCCTCGCCGCGCTCGAAGAATCCTTTTTTCATTGGTATGCCTTTCATTACTATGTCATTGGCAACGCGCTCAATCTGCGCAAGCTGCTCTGGCGTGATTTTGTCGTAGTGCGTGATGTCCAAGGTGGCATATTTCTCGCCCTTGTGCGCGCCTGACTGCCAGACGTGCTTGCCCAGAACTATGCGGGCAGCGCCGCCTACTATGTGAGTTGCAGTGTGGTGCCTTGTAAGGGCCATGCGGCGCGCGGCATTCACTTTGCACTTCACCTTCATGCCTTCCTTCAGGTCTGCAGATGAGCCGAGCTTGTGGATTGCAATGCCCTTTGATTTCTGAACTTCTATCACTGAGTGGGGCTTTCCGTCAATGATGAGCTCGCCAGTGTCTGAGTCCTGCCCACCGCCCTCTGGATAGAAGCAGGTCTGGTCAAGTGCAACGGCGTCCTTCCAAACTCGTGCTATTTTCGCATCGCACTCAAGTGAGTTGTTTTCAAAGTAGAGGAATTTGGTTTCCTTCAGCTTGCTCACGTCAAACTCGTCCTTTGCATCCTTCTTGCCAGATGCATCTGCAAATGTGTGCTTTTCAGTGAGCTGCTTGTAGAAGTCCGAGGGTATTTTTACATCTACGTTCTCAGCCCTTGCAACTTCCTCTATCAGCTCTGGCGTGATGCCGTGCGACTCGTAGAGCATCATCATGTGCCGCTCATCTATTGAGCCTTTCTTCACAACTTCCGAGACAATGCGGCGCGAGCGCTCAACTGCCTCTGCGTAATGCTTTTCCTCTACCTCGATTACTGAGGCCATGCTTTCGTAGTTCTTGAGAAGCTCTGGGAAGAGGGGCTGCAGGTATTCGCAGTGCATCTTGACTGCCTCTGCAAGGGTAAAGTTGAGCTTGTGCTCGCGTATGAATGAGAGCGCCCTGCGCAGAATCACGCGCAAATTGTAGCCGCCGCCAACATTGCTCGGCAGCCCGCCGTCTGCTATTGTGAATGCAAGGGCGCGAGAGTGGTCGAGAACTGTGTAAAGAGCTTCAAGGGGCGCGAGCTTTTTCGCAAGCTCCTCTGGCTTCACGCCTATTTTCGCAGCTATCTGCCTGCGCACTGCATTCACATCAGCATGCTCTTCCAAATCTATTTCCCCTGAAACTGGGGCGAATTTTGCAAGAAGAGCTTCGTCAATTTGTATTCCGCTTTTCTTCAGGAGCGCATCGCGCACTGGCCCGAAGTTGCAGTCATAGGCAGTTGGCGTGCCGCTGGCGTACCAGACCAATCTTTCAAAGCCCCAGCCAACGTCAATGACTTTCATGTCCAGCTCCTTGTACTCAGTGTCGCTGGTTTTCGTGAACTGCATGAATACTGAGTTGACCAGCTCAAGGCCGCCTGCAAATGTCTCGATGCATGGGCCGAAAGAGCTGAGGTCTGGCATTGCCCACACATCTTCCTTGTAAGTGAGCTGCTCTGGAGGTATGCCGAGAACTTCAGTCAAATAGCCGTAGTTCAGCTCCATGCACTTGTCCTTCCAGTATGAGCCCTTTTCATCAGGGTAGTTGAAGGAGTGCTGGCCTGCCATCATGAAACAGGAGAAGTGCCTTCCTGTCACGCCTACATTCGGCAGGTCATTGAAGCGCAGGCACATCTGCGGCACTACGAGCGAGGCTGCAGGATACTCGAAGACTACTTTCTTGTTCTCAATTCGCATGAAGTCCACTATTGAGGCAATTGTGAAGTACAAATCATCGCGCCAGCGGCAGAGAGTCGGGTAGCGGGGCACTGACTCGTGGCCGTGCTTTTTGAAGTAGGCGTCGAACTTCTTCCACATCTCGACGTAGTCGGCACGCGGCCTTTTGGCGAAGAATGAGTAGGGCTCGCAGGAGCTGTCGCCGCAGGTTTCCTTGGAAATGCTCCAGAAGGCGCGGCTGCATTTCGTGCACTTGCGCCTTTTGAAGTTGTGCTTCTTGAAGATGCCAACCTCGTAGTGCTTGGCGTAATCGCGCCCGAACTCCTCTTTTAATGACTGCTTGGAGAGTGCCATTGCTGTTACCTGAGTAGCTATCGCCTATTAAAGATTTAAAGCATTTAATAGAGGCATAATTGGGCTTGCACTAGAAAAAGAAAGGAGGTCTGAAAGGAACCTTGGTTCCTTTCGGGCTCGTGGTGGAATGGTTAACACGTCGCTCTCACACAGCGAAGACTCCCGGTTCGATCCCGGGCGGGCCCACTAGTTAGGGAAGGTATCGGGAACCGCGAGGTTCCTGATAAGGGAAGTCTGAAAGAAACCGTAGGTTTCTTTCGCTCCGTTAGTCTAGACCGGTCAAGGATACTGCCCTCTCAGGGCTTTTTCTTCGGGAAGAAAAACCCCGGAAAAAGAAGCCGACGAAAGGCAGCGACCCGGGTTCAAATCCCGGACGGAGCATTTCGCTTTCTGCTTATTCTCACATATGCGCCCGCGAGCTGCAGCGCTATTGTGATGATGCCCAGTGCAATGAGGGCAAGCTGCGCCAAGTCATAGCCAGAGCCAGTAAGCTCTGCAGTGCCCTGCGCTATTAGCAGGAAGTGCGCGAATATTAGAAGGAAGGCCAGGTAGACAAGCTGCTGCAGGCGCTTCCAGTTCTGCGAGCCGAGGTTCTTTACAGCCCAGTCATTGGCTGTTGCTGCAAGAGCAATAAGTATTGCAAATGCCATCAGGCCCAGCTGATTGGGAAGAAAGGAGGTAAGCAGGGGGAAATTGAAGTTGAAGTAGAGTGCTGCAACCAGAAGGTAGTGCGCGAGGGCGAACACAAATACTGAGATGCCAACAGCGCGGCGGGGCTCAATGAGCTGCACGTATGCTTTTGGCCAGAGAACTGCAAGAGGGCCAATCATTGTTGAAATGCAGAGAAGGAAGAATGCTGCAAGGCCGAGGAAGCGGATGATGGCTGTTGCTGAGGAAACTGGGAAAATGGCCTGGTAGGCTGCAAGCAGGGCTATTGCTCCGAGAAGAATCAGGAACAATGCGCTGACTTTGTTCATGTGCCCACCTTATTTTGGAATTTCAATTGTTCAGCCTGCTTCAAGAGGCCCGAGCAGCATTGTTTCCAGCTTCACCTGCGCCGTCTCAGGGTGCGGGCCTTTGCCTGCCCTTGTCTGGAAGAGCTGAGTTGCATCCTTGCCGCACATGCCTGCTATTTGCGGGCCGCCAGGGTGGACTGCAGGGAAGTTGCTCAGGTTGTAGACATTGCCCTCGATTATCATCCAGCAGTCTTCAGCTGTTGCATGCTTTGCAACTTCTGCTGCTGTTAGGGAAACTGCAATTGGCTCTGTTGAGGGAGCTGGTGCTGGCACTTCAGATGGAGGCTCTGCTGCCACCACTGGCTCTGGCTCCTGCACAGGAGTTGTGCTTGCCGGCACAGGGGTTGCTGACGCCTCTGGCTGCGGCGGAGTGGCAGTGCCTTCTGGCACAGTGGCCCCGGGCGCATTTGCAGGCGGAGCCTGTTGCGAGCAGCCTGCCAGAAGTACCAGCGAGGCTGCCAGTGCAAAAAGTAAGGCGTAAGTTAGCTTCATGACATCACCGAAGTAAATTTATGAGTGAGTTATATTAAGCTTGCGCTTGGCTCACAGGCGCTTGCGCAGCTCCTTAATCATGTCCTGAGTCATCTTGGTGATGTCGTACTCATGCTTCCAGCCCCACTCTTTGCGAGCTGCGCTGTCGTCTATTGAGCGGGGCCAGGAGTCTGCAATTGCCTGCCTGAAGTCCGGCTTGTACTCAACCTTGAATTCGGGTATTTCCTTCTGTATGGCGGCAGTGAGCTCAGCTGGCGAGAAGCTCATTGCTGCCAGGTTATAGTCAGCGTGGTGCCTCAAGGTCTTCACATCTGCCTCTGAGAGCTGCACCATTGCACGCAGCGCATCAGGCATGTACATCATCGGAAGAGTGGAGTCTGGCTTGAGGAAGCAGGTGTAGGGCTTGCCCTGCACTGCATAGTAGTAGATTTCAACTGCGTAATCTGTTGTGCCTCCGCCTGCTGGCGCAACATTGCTTATGATGCCAGGGTAGCGCACGCCCCTGATGTCAACGCCGAATTTCTGGAAGTAGTAGTTGGCCATGAGCTCGCCGTTCACCTTTGTGACTCCGTACATTGTTGTTGGCTTCAGGATGGTCTCATTAGGGGTGTTGTCGCGGGGCGTCTCAGGGCCAAAGGCTGCTATTGAACTGGGCACCATGATGCGCTCCAGCTTTTTCTCGCGCGCAATTTCAAGGACATTGTACATGCCGGTGTTGTTCACAATGTAGGCAAGCTGCGGGTTCTTTTCGCCTGCTGCTGAGAGTATTGAGGAGAGGTGGTAGATTGTGTCTATGGAGTGCGCCTTTACAGCAGACTCTATCTGCTCCTTTTTCGTGACATCTATCATTTCAACTGGCCCGGCTGCCTTCATTGCATCTGTTGCAGGCCTGATGTCTGATGAGACCACATTGTCCTTTCCGTACTTTTGGCGCAGGACCGGCACTAGCTCAGAGCCTATTTGCCCGAATGCGCCTGTGACTAGGATGCGTTTCATTGGTACACCTCGCTGGTTGGAGCTTCTTTCGGCGTGGGGTTATATACAGCTTTTTCTTCGTTAAGCGTCGAATCCGGCTGGCAATTGTTATAAGCATGATTCAAGATGAGAGGAGCAAGGTGATGCTAATGGCGGAAAGAAATCCTACTGCATTTTTGAAGCAGGAGTATGACGAGCTTGTTACGAAGAGCCTTGACTGGAGGCCCCGCACGCTCATGAGCTCCAGCAGGCCCTGGTCAAAAGTTGACTCAAAGAAAGTGCTCATGCTGTGCTCCAACAATTACTTGGGCCTGAGCGACCACCCTGAGCTGAAGCAGGCTGCCATTAAAGCTGTGAGGAAATTCGGCGCTGGCTCTGGCTCTGTAAGGGCAATTGCAGGCACAATGCAGTTGCATTTGGAGCTTGAGGAGAAGATTGCAAAATTCAAGCACACTGAAGCTGCCCTCTACTACCAGACTGGCTTTGCTGCAAATGCAGGCCTCATACCTGCGCTTGTTGGCGAGGGAGATCTGGTCATCAGCGATGCGCTGAACCACGGCTCCATTATTGATGGAGTGAGGCTGAGCAAGGCTGAGAGGGCCATTTACAAGCACTCGGACACTGATGATTTGGGCAGGGTGCTGGATGAGGCTGAGAAGAAGTCTCCTGCTCCGAGGCGCATACTAATCATAACTGATGGCGTGTTTTCAATGGATGGAGATATTGCACCTTTGCCGGGCATAGTGAAGGAGGCTGAGAAGCACGGCGCAATGGTGTATGTTGATGATGCGCACGGAGATGGAGTGCTGGGAAGCCATGGAAGAGGAATTACTGACCACTTCAACTTGCATGGAAAAGTGCACGTTGACATGGGCACATTCTCAAAGGGCTTTGGAGTTGTAGGCGGCTCTGTTGCTGGCTCGCAGGATTTGCGCAGCTTTGCCCTCAATAAATCAAGGACATGGCTGCTGAGCGGCTCTGCGCCGCCTGCTGTTGCAGCTGCGTGCATTGCTGCGCTGGATTTGCTGGAAAGGGATGACTCATTGGTGAAGAAGCTGTGGGAGAATACAAAGCACTTCAAGGCTGGCTTGAAGGCCCTTGGGTTTGACATTGGCAACAGCGAGACGCCCATTACGCCTGTAATTACTGGCGAGAGCGAGAAGGCAGTTGCATTGAGCCAGGCGCTCTTCAAGAAAAAGGTGTTCGCATTGCCAATAGTGTTCCCGATGGTTGCAAAGGACAAGGCAAGGCTCAGGACAATGGTCACTGCTGCGCACACTACTGAGGAGCTGGATTTTGCGCTCAAGGCATTTGAGGAGTGCGGCAGGAAGCTGAAGATTATCAGCTAGGCTGGGGAAAGAGAAAAGGAAAAGAAAAAATAAGAAAAAAGAGCTGCCTTAGCCGATTGTGTAGGTCACGCCCACTGATGCGCTTACCTCAACATCGCCAGGCGTTATCGGGGTTGGCGCTGCTTCCGGCACTGCCATTCCCGCTGTTGCCTTGCTGTCGTAGGCGCGGTAGTTCGGCGTAACGTAGTACGAGTTCTCGCCAGCGCGGTACACGCCAGTGATGCTCACGCCCAGGCCCTGCGCTATTGAGTCGGCCTTTGCACGCGCTATCTTCGACGCCTCGCTGAGGGCTTTTGCCTTGAGCTCAGCCTCCCTCGCATCAGTCAGCGAGAAGGTGATGCTGTTCACGTTGTTCGCCCCTGCGCCGACTGCTGCGTCAATGTACGAGCCCACCTTGTCGAGCGAGGTGGTCTTGATGTAGAGCGTGTTGGTTGTCGTGTAGCCAACTGTCTCATACTGCTCGCTCGTCTTGTTCCACTGCTGCTTGGGGTAGACGCTGTAGCTTGAGGTTTCTATTGCGTCCTTTGGAAGGCCCTTTGCCTCCAATGCAGCGATGACTGCGTTCATTTTCTCGGCATTCTGCTGCTGGGAGTCCTGCACGTCCCTTGCAGTTGTTTCCACGCCCATGTAGAACTCTGCCTTGTCCGGCGCGGACTTTATGCTGAATGTGCCGGTCGAGTCAAGCGTCTTTGCCTGCACTGCCGAGTCGCCGTTGTTCACTATTATGCTTCCAGGAACGGGCTTGATCATGTACGCCGCGCCCAGTAGCGCAAGCGCAAGTATCACGAATGCAAGCCAGTTTGTTTCTTGTGCTGCCATTCTATCACCTGAAGTGCTTTCGGAGCTAACTTATAAGGCATTTGCGCTTTGCTTCGCCTTTGCCCGAAAGGAGCTATTGCTTGCCGAAGAGGGCGCGCTTCATCACCGGCACGAAGTAGTAGAGGAGCGGGATGAGGAAGAAGGGCACTGCAAAGCCAGCTATTGCGCCTGTTATGAGGCGCAGGGTGTTTGTGCTCTCACGCAGGCCCATGTACTGCGTGCCTCCGTCAATTGCTATTGGCACTAGTGCCAGGACGAAGAGCCAGAGTGGGGGCGTGTTGTTCTCGTCAATTTTCTTCTGCACAAATGGATAGCAAAGGCCGCCGAGAAGCATTGCCATGTAAATTGCGACGTCCCGCGCGCACACTCCGAACTCATAGGCAGTGCCGCGTGCATCTGTGCTGGTGTAGCGGTTGATTATTGTGGTGGGGCCTGTGATAATGCAGTCGCCCATTGACTGGCTGCCTGAGGAATCGCTGATGAGGCAGAGGGAGCGCGAGGCTTCCTGGTGGCAGAAGGGCGAAAAGCCGGCGTAAATTGCGCTGGAAGCGCTGCTGCCTTCCGAGGCAAGAAGAGGGGCTGCAAAAATCAGAATGTTCCAGATGAGCATTATGCCCATATATGCGAAGTAGATGGAGTATTTGGACATACGGGGAGATGGGGCAGCATTTGTTATAATTATTAGCTTCAGAAAAGGGCTCATGCGCAAATGGCTCCTGTTCCTTCTGGCTGCAGTTGTACTGGGGTGCGCTGGCGCAGGCGCTGCCCTGCCTGCAAAGAGCGGCACTGCACTGCTGGATACGCGGGGAGTTGCATGC
>JBAZVU010000041.1:0-8258 GCA_041660725.1 Candidatus Micrarchaeia archaeon
AGAGGGCTGCTGCGCCGAGGCTCCTAAGGTAAGTAGTCTTTCTTTTTCTTTCATTTTCAGGCGTGGGCTAGCTTGCTTTCCGGCTCTGTAAGTTTAGTTGCCAACCGTAAACTATTTAAAGTGCCACCTGTAAACAAATGCGAGAGCATGATATTCAGGCACTTTTACGAGAGAGCCTTGGGTTCCAAGGTGAAGATACGGCTGCTGCGCAGGCTGCTGAACGAGGATTTGTCAGCGAGCGAGCGCGAGCTGGCCGGCATGATTGGCGTTTCGCACACTGCCGTGAGCAAGGCCATGAAGGAGTTCTATGAGCTCCACCTGGTGTCGCCAGTGCATGTGGGCGGCGCAGTGCTGTGGAAGACAAACAGGGGCAGCCAGGCGTACAGGGTGCTTGCACCGCTCTTCGGGCGGGAGCCCCGCGAGGCCCTGGTGGAGCTGCTTGCAGACAAGATGGGCAAGTTCAGAGAGGTGGGGAAAGCAGTGGTGTTTGGTGCGCTTGCAGACGGGAGAGAGGAGAGGGACAGTGCAATTGAGCTGCTCGTGGTGCTTCGGCCGAGTGCGCGCTACGAGGGCGCGTTGAAGGAGTCGCTGGACCGCGCATTTTTCGATTTGGACAGGGAGTGCAGGCTTCTTTTTGGAAATGGATTGGCTGCGCATCTGGCGAGCGAGGAGGAGCTGCAGGGAAGGTACAAGGATGCTGTTGCAAAAGGCATTGCTGTTGTAGGCTGAGGAGAGGAGTTAAGTTAACAGTTGTTAGCTCTTTTAGTTAACGTTAACTATTTAAATTAACAGGTGTTAAGCTAATTATGAACTTCCGAGGTGTGCAGGAGCATGTGCTGGGCGGGAAAGGCAAGCCCAAAGTGCTCATGCATCTGCTAAGTGGTGCAGCGCCGGGCAGTGAAAGGGAGATTGCGCGGCAGCTGGGAATGTCCAATGTTGCTGTCAATAAGATAATGAAAGACTTTGAAGAGGCAGGCCTGGTTGCTGCTGAGAAAGCAGGGCAGGCAAAAGTTTGGAGAGTGAACCAGCGGAGCTTTGCCTATGAGAAGCTGAAGGCGCTTGCTGCGCTCGCGGAGCCTGCTGAGGATTTGAAGGAGTTTGCGCGAAGCAGGCTGCTGGGCTGGAAGGAGTCTATTGAGTTTGCAGCAGTGCATGGTGCTGTTGTGGAAGGAAAGAGCGGGAAGGGCGAGATAGGAGTGACAGTTGTGCTGAAGCACGGGACAGTGGCAGGCGTTGGCGAAGAGCAGGCGAGAAAGAGGGTGGAGGAGATACTGGCAGGCATGGGTAAGGAGGCTGAGGCGCGCTATGGCAATGCAGTGCTGGCAGTTGTGATGACGAAGAAGGAGGCTGAGGCAGCTGGCTCGGCTCTCGAGAAGGCGCGGAGGGGCGCATATGTTCTCCCGTGAAATACGACGGAGCGTGCAGGGGCGCGAAAATTCAAAATAATATAAAGGTGCTGTGCGGACAAAATGCCGGTGACCGGAAAGATTAGGGGATTTTTATGGCTAGTGCTGACAGCATTTTCAAGGAATTCCGCGAGCATTCTGTTGCCGAGTTCTTCAGGAAGAATAGGCAGATGCTTGGTTTTGCAGGCAAGACCAGGAGCCTTACAACTATTGTGCACGAGTATGTGACTAATTCATTGGATGCGTGCGAGGAAGGCGGCATACTGCCGGACATTGACGTGAAGCTGAGGCTCACTCCAGCAGAGCACTGCATCGTGAGGGTGCAGGACAATGGCCCGGGCATTCCGCCGAAGATGGTGGGAAAGGCGCTGGGCATGATGCTTGCAGGCACGAAGTTCCACAGGTACATGCAGCAGAGAGGGCAGCAGGGCATTGGGGCTGCTGGCTGCACAATGTTTGCGCAGATTACAACTGGCAAGCCTGTGCACGTGAAGAGCGGCACTGGAAATGGCAAGGTGTATGAGTGCGATTTGACTGTTGATGTGAAGACCAACAAGCCTTTGCAGCAGAATGAGAAGACTTCTGACGGCGTGTTCCAGGGCCTGATAGTTGAGGGCGAGTTTGCTGAAGTGAAGTATGACAAGGGCGAGTATGGCGTGCTGGAGTATTTGAAGAGGACTGCGCTGGCAAACCCGCATGCGCAGATTTCTTTCGAGGGGCCTGATGGCGAGAAGCAGCTTTTCCCGCGTGCTGTGAACAGCGTGCCTCCGAAGGCTGTTGAAGTGCTGCCGCACCCGCTGGGCATTACTACCAATGAGCTGGTGGAGATGGCGCACACCTCGGAGGAGCGCAAGATTACCAGCTTTTTGCAGCAGAATTTTGCAAGGGTGAGTTCTGCGAAGATAGATGAGCTGCGCTCGCTGATGCCGAATTTTGACATTGACAAGCCGCCGCGCGAGCTGAAGTGGGGCGAGGCAGAGGAGATGGTGAAGGCATTTGAGAAGGTGAAGTGGATTGCGCCTGCCACTGATGCGCTGAGGCCAATTGGCAAGGAGCAGATTGAGAAGGCTCTTGTGAATATTCTGAACCCGCAGTATATGAGCGTGGGCGAGAGGAAGGCAAAGGTATTCAGGGGCGGCGTGCCTTTTGTTGTTGAAGCAGCTATTGCTTACGGCGGAAATTCTGGAAGGCGCACAGCAGACGGCTCTGTTGCAGGCGATGTGATAAGGTATGCGAACAGGGCGCCGCTGCTGTTTGATGCAGGCGGGTGCGCCATTAACGAGGCAACAAAGAGCATTGAGTGGGGCAGGTATGACATGCGCGATTTCGACTCGCTGCCCATGACTGTTTTCGTGAATTTTGTTTCAGTGCACGTGCCCTATACTGGCGCGGGCAAGCAGGCTATTTCGAATGAGGAGGAGATACTGGATGAGATAAAGAGGGCTGTGATGGAGTGCTGCCGCGATGTGCAGCTGCATTTGAGGGGCAAGGCGCGCGAGGGCGAGAGGGAGGCGAAGAAGAAGGCAATTATGAGGTACGTGGAGCAGCTTTCGCGCGATTTGGCAGAGCTTTCGGGCAAGGGCAAGGCTGAGGACATACAGAAGAAGCTCATCACGCTTGTGGAAGGGAAGTACAAGAAGCACATTGAGGAAGCTTCGCTTGAGGAGATTTCGGGCGAGGCTGCTGCTGCAAAGCATGCTGCTGAAAATGAGAATGGGAATGGAGAGGAGTAGGGGTTGATGCTCATGGCGAAAAAAGACAGCGGTGCGTTTGACAAGCTCGAAAACCTTGGCAAGAACATGATTTCTGACGTGATGAAGGGCAACTCGCCGGAGTTCGAGACCCCCATCAGGAGCAAGGGCAATATCAATTATGACGAGAATTTCGGCTATTTGAGGCTTGGAGACAAGAAGGAGACAAGAACTTTTGTAAATGTTGGGCAGGCGCGCAAGTTCATGCAGACTGTTGCAGTTGCCGCGAAGTGCAAGAAGTTCCTGGAGGAGGATTCGCACACGTCCATCAGGGGCCTTTTCTACCAGCTGAAGTATTCTCTGGGCGAGGATGTGGAGGAGGAGCTTTTCACTGAGCAGAGCGAGTCCAACCCGCTGATAGAGGATTTGGAAGTGGCGCTCACGCTGAAGCGCGAGGATTTGAACCTGAATACTGACCGCAAGGGAGTGGTGGCGGGCAAGATGAAGATTATTGACAAGTTTGGCGGCGAGGAGACAAAGATCGACTGCTCCAAGCAGGGCAGGAGCGGCTGGGCAATTCCGAGCGATGTTGACAATGGCATGGAGTTCGAGGATGTGGATGCTGACTATGTGCTGGTAGTGGAGAAGGATGCGCTGTGGCAGAGGCTGAATGAGGACAAATTCTGGAAAAAGGAGAATTGCATTTTGATTACTCCGAAAGGGCAGGCCTCAAGAGGGTGCCGCAGGCTCATCAAGAAGCTCTCGCAGAAAAAGCTGCCTGTAATTGTTTTCACTGACTGCGATGCGTGGGGCTGGTACATTTACTGGGCTATTAAGACAGGAAGCATGAACTTGGCGTATCTTGCTGATGACATCGCGACGCCGCAGGCGAAATTCGTGGGAGTGACAATGCAGGACATACAGGACTATGAGTTCCTGGGCAAGCTTACGATTAATGCAAAGGAGATTGACATAAAGAGGGCGCAGGAGATGATGGATTACCCGTGGATTGCAAGGCACACGGAGTGGGTGAATGAGCTCAAGACCGTGCTGAAGACAAAAAAGAAGATTGAGCAGGACGCCTTGCAGGGCCCGAGGCTGTCTTTCGTGGGCGAGTATCTGAGGGAGAAGATAAAGGCGAAGAAGTTTTTGCCCTGAGCTTGATGAAAAAGAAAACGCCCTGGGTCGGATTCGAACCGACGACCTGCTGATGTCTGACTTTCTTTTCTTTCCTAGGTTTCTTTTCCTCGGAAAAGAAAGCTAACAGTCAGCCGCTCTACCGGCTGAGCTACCAGGGCACGTGATTATAGGCGTAAGCCGTCTTTCAGTGAAGATGGCGCGCAGAAATACGGCGTCACAGTTATTTAAAGCCTCTCCTGCGCAGGTGGTAATATACTGTGCGCAGAGGGAGCCTGAGTTTCTTCGCTATTTCCACTGCATCATAGCCCTGCCCGCGCAGCTCCCGCACCATTGCGAGCTTTTCGCGCGGGTGCGCATCAGGCCTGCCGCGCTTCACGCCTTCAACTGCTATTTCCACGCCCATGCTCCCGAGCGCGCTCACTGCGCTTTGCGGAAGCGTCTTGTATATTGAAGGGGAGCAGGCTATGCGGCTTATGGTGAGATGCTGCATGATGCGCGCCAGAAGAAGCGCGCTCACCTTGCGCTTGAGCAGCAGTTCGCCGTCCTTGGACTTCGAGGCTGCTGCGAGAACTTCGCTATTGCTTCCTTTTATTTCGAGCACCTTTCACCAGCTCCATGAATTTCCTGGACCTGTCAGTGCCGCCCAGGAGCGCATGCACTTTTTCGCGCGCCTCCTTCAGCTCCTCATCGCCGACGCCGAAGAATTCAGCGCACCATGCAAGGGGCTTCTTGCTTCTCAGGGAGAAGAGAGCTGCGCCGAACAGGTCGCCCTTGATGCCTGCTGACAGGCGCTCTGCATCTAGCTTTTCAAGCAGGAGTGAGCCGGCATCCTTCACGCCAAGCTCTTTCGAAAGGGTGCTGAACATGCGCACCTGCTTCAGGCTCAGGCTTGCTGCCAGGCCTGGGAAAAGAGGCTCGCCCTCGCGCTTTCTGCTGGGCGTGCTCACATAGTATCTGAAGAGGTCGAGCGCAAGGTCGTCTGATGCAAGCCTGGCTGTTTCTCCGCGCAGGTGCCTCCGGCGCTCCTCAACGTGCTCGGCAAGGCCTTCCTCAAGAACATAGCCTTCCTTTGCCTTTGCTGCGAGGCCTGCTTTTGCAAGAGCCTCCATTATCATGAAGTACTTGTCATCGTCGTTGTCAAGCGCGCTCATGTCCGAGAAGCCGTGGCTTGTGAGCACGTTGATGTAGGTGTTCATTTTCGGGTCTGAGCGGAGCTCTGCGTCAAAGTGCTTGGCTGCTTTTGATGCAGCGCGCACTGCGTATGCGCTGGCTATGCACGCGCGCACGCTCTTGCTTCTGACAAGCATCTCGCCTTCAGTGCGCACTTCTGTTGAGAGAACGCGCGCATCCTCGCCGTACACGCGCTTCACGCGCGCCTCAATCTTCTGGTCGCTCATGAGCTTGATTGTTTCCACCACTTTCTTGCTGCCTATCTGGCGCTCGACTTTCACGATGATGCTTTTCTCAAGCTCGCTGCCCGCTGCGGACAGGTCGTTGAGAAGGCGCGAGTAGGCTGAGACTGCGTGCTCGCCGTGCCTTACCAGCTGCACTATGTAATTGCCGGTGAGCGGAAGGGCTGAAAGTATTTCTGTCCTGTTGCGCGAGAGAAGGCGCTGGGCTATGCGGTTGGCCGAGAGCGCCACTATCACGCGGTTGAGAGTGAATTTCTTCGAGTTCGCAAGCTCCTTCATCTTGCGCACCTGCTTCTTGAGCTCGCGTATCTCGTGCTCGTCCAAATCCTCGTTCTTCGCTGCGCTGGAGATGGATGCAAAAGGCGTGCTGAAGCCGCGCACGCTCATTTCCTCCTTTATGCGCTCGAGCTCTGCAACGTTTGCGGCCGCCTCTGCCTCTGTGCGCGGCTCGCGGAGAGAGTCCAGGAAGCGGTTCGCCTGCGCTATTGCAGGCTCAGAAGAGCTCAGTTCAACCATTTTCCCACAACAGTAAAACTGTTGCACAGAGGGGGTATAAATAGGTTTTTTAAGGGGCATGGCAATAGAGCGGCGCGCAAGTGAGCACATGAGGGACATTTACGAGAGCAGGTTCTGGCGCGAGACAGTGATGATTGCAGTAGCCGTGCTTGCGTTCATAGTGGTTTGCGAGTTCCTGCTCAACATACCGCCTTCGACGGCGAATTTTGCCGCAGTGGAACTGCTGGCATTCTGCGTGCTTGCTTCCAACCTCTTCATGGGCTATTGGCTTGCACTGAGCAAGCGCGAGTTCCTGGTGCACCATGCATTCGAGCTTGTGCTGATGCTTCCGCTCTTCGAGTTCCTGCGCGTGGCCCAGTATGACTATGCGCTCTTCAGGATTCTCAAGCTAGGCACGCACTTCGAGACGATTTCAGAGGGCGCAGGCTACGCTGTGAATGTGATGAGGTACAGGCTGGGCTGATCAGTCGCCTTTTATGCCAGCGCCGCGCCAGAATCCGTCTCCGTAATTCTCACGCATCTGCGCTAGCGCGCCGCGCGTGAAGTTCTCAGATATGAATGTCTCTATAAGGCCGATGCGCTCGGCATCCAAGCTGTCGGGGTTGTAAAAAACAGCATTGTCGCTTTCAATGCCCAGGTGAAGGGCCACCAGCTTGCGCGCCTGCACATCCGCGGCAGCTCTTGCCTCGCGCACTGCAGCAGCGTGGATGCGCCTGTCAAAGCGCGGAAGCTTGCCGGCAGCATGAATTGACTCCAAGGCAGGAAGGGACAGGCCGCCGAAAAGAGTTGTGCACACCTGCTCGCGCCTCTGCTTGCCGTCCTTCTGGCCATGTTCGAAGCCAAGGTTCTGCTCCAGCGCCCAGGTGGCTCCCTGTATGTGCCAATGTGCGGCTTTTTCGCTGTTCATTCGGTAGCGCTCATTTGCTTCTGCCCTCGCGCTGTCGTATTTGGCCTTGGCTTGCATAAATGCCTGAACTGCTGGAAGCCTTGTTAAGAAATTGCCTTTCTGCGGCTGCACGCTTTGAGTTTGCACGCCCTCGAATATGGCTTTCAAAGCTTAAAAACGCATCAGCCCGCGTAGAGCGACTCGATGGCTGCCCCGAGAACGACGAGCACGAGCGAGAGCGCGAAGAGCTTGGCCGCGTCGTAGATGATGTTCCAGAATGCGCGCCGCCTGTATGTGCCCCGCTCCAGAGCCACTGAGAGTATGCCGCCCGAGAGGCTGGCAACGAAGAATGCACCTATTTCAAAGATGCCGTGCGGCATGATGCCCAGCAGGGCCTGGCCTGCGCCCCCTATGAATGCTACTGGGAAGGCGAAGATGCCGAACTGCTGCGAGACTGTGGGGAGAAGGGCGCGCACTGTATTCGCAATGAGCACGCCGAGAAGCGCAGCGTTCCATGTAAGCAGGAAGATGGAGCCGATGCTGTAGACGAATGAGAATATCATCATGAGCGAGAGCACCAGCAGGTTCTGGCAGAGTATATGCATGAAGACTGGCGCGTTCAGGCTGAGGAAGTTGCCCGTTATGGAGCTGCGCAGAAGGCCGTACTCCTGCATCACATCAGCGAACATTGAGTTGGCCTGCTGCTCTGGCAGGATGGAGAACCAGAAGCCGAAGCTCAGCGCAGAGCCGATGAAGTAGAAGAAGTAGAGGGCGATGAGCGGCCTGTAGATTGTGAAGATGCTGTGGTGCGGGTCATCATTCTCGCGCTCGTGCCGCCTTTCCTCGTGCCTTATGAAGTTGAGGAAGAAGGGTATGGCGGGCATTATGGTGAGCAGCAGCACTACCATGCCCCTGTCACTGGGGTAGAAGTAGTTCGTAAGTATGATGGCAAAGGAGACGAAGAGGAAGGAGATTGCGAGGATGAGCGAAGGATTGCGCTCAAGGCGCCGGGCCTGGATGATCTGCTCAAGCACCATGCGTTAAAATTGCGTTCCCTATTTAAAAGCTTTTGAAGAAATCCATTCAGTGCTTGGTGAAAAAATGACTGAGGAAGACGAGTCCGAGTCCATTGTGATTTCAATAATTCTCGCGCCCTGGAGATTCGTGAAGGGCGTGCTCGGAGGCATCAAGAGCTGGGTGTTTTCGC
>JBAZVU010000042.1:0-8209 GCA_041660725.1 Candidatus Micrarchaeia archaeon
TCGGGCATCAAGATATTCCTCTTCGGGTGCGCTCTTGCAACTCTAGTTGAAGCATTCTCAATCTACCTGCTCGTGCGCGGCAAGTTCGACGCCCACCACATCTACATGAGCTCGCTTCTTTCCATAATCCTGAGCGCAGCATTCGGCTACGGCGGCGCATACCTTCTCTACTACTTCACCTCCTCAACAGCGCGCTCCAGCCCCCTGACGGCCGGCCTTTTCACGCAGCAGGCGCTCCACGTATTCGTGCTCACGGCAGTGCTTTACGCCAGCCTGCAAATACTTTTTGCAGCAGCCCGCGCAATAGCTGCCTACTACGTGAGCCACTCGCGCCTTGCAAGGACAATTGAGCTGGCTGAAGGAAAAGGCAATTTGCAGCCGCAGCAGGGCAGCAAGAAGCCGAAAACAGCGGGCAAATCCAAGGGTAATATTTAAAGTTTGCAGGCGATAGCCACCCATGCTTTTCCGCGCGCTCGCAGATGCCTATGAAAAAATCGAGGCTGTCAGCGGGCGCCTCGAAATGACGGCCTTTCTCTCTGAGATTTTCAAGTCAGCCCCGCCCGAGGACGCGAAGCGCATAATCTACCTCACTCAGGGAACAGTGGCGCCCACCCATGAAGGCATTGAAGTTGGCATGGGCGAGAAATTCGTGCAGCGCGCAATCTCGCTGGCAACCGGCTATTCTGATAAGCAGGTTGACGCTGAATACAAGAAGAGCGGCGATTTGGGAAAAGTGGCGGAGAAATTCATAGAGGGAAAGAAGCAGGGCTCGCTCTCGCGCGAGGATTTGACAATAAAAAAAGTCTTTGACGTTCTCTCGCGCATCGCAATTTCAGGCGGTGCAGGCTCGCAGGAATCGAAAATCAAGATGCTTGCAGAGCTGCTCAACAGCGCCACTTCAACTGAGGCAAAATTCATCGTGCGCTTCCCGCTTGCAAAATTGCGCTTAGGCGTAGGAGACCCAACTCAAATAGACGCTCTCTCATTTGCAAGAAAGGGCGACAAGTCGGACAGCGCAGCGCTCTCCCGCGCCTACAACATGTGCAATGACCTTGGTTTAGTGGCGGAAACCTACCTCAAGAACGAGAAAAGCATTTCCAAATTCAAGCCGCGCGTTTTCTCCCCAATCAGGCCAGCACTTGCAGAAAGGCTTCCAACAGCAGAAGAAATCATCAAGAAAATAGGCAAGTGCAGCGTAGAGGCAAAATACGACGGCTTCCGCATGCAAATTCACAAGTCAGGCGACAAAGTGGAAATCTTCTCGCGCAAGCAGGAGCGCATGACCCCGATGTTCCCTGAATTAGTGGCAGGCGTGAAAAAGCAAATCAAGGCAAAAGATGCCATTCTCGAAGGCGAGGCGCTTGCATTCAATGAGACAACTGAGGAATTCTTCCCATTCCAATTGACGATACAGCGCAAGCGCAAGCACGGCGTTGCAGAAATGGCCGAGAAATATCCCCTGCACCTCTTTCTCTTCGAGGCACTTTACGTAGATGGCGAAGACCTCACCAACACTCCTTACGCAAAGAGGCACGAGCGCATGAAAAAACTTCTTGCGACCGGCAGCACCATTTCAATAGCAGCAAGCATCATCACGGACAAGCCTGCAGAGCTTGAGAAATATTTCGAGGAGTGCGTTGAGGCTGGCTTGGAAGGCGTAATAGCAAAAGACTTGAACGCTTCCTACACTGCAGGCGGGCGCCAGTTTGCCTGGATAAAGCTCAAGCGCTCTTACCGCGGCGAGATGAGCGACACAACGGACCTAATAATAGTAGGCTATTACTTGGGGCGCGGGCAGCGCACAGAATTCGGCATTGGCGGCGTGCTCGGTGCAGTTCTTGACGAGGACGAGGGAAGGCTCAAGACAATTGCAAAAGTCGGCTCAGGCTTTTCAGAAGAGGAAATGAGCGAGCTCAAAAAAGTGCTTGACAAAATAAAAGCAAAGGAAAAGCCAAAGCAGCTCGACTCCTTGCTCAAGCCCGACATCTGGGTGCAGCCCAAATACGTAATCACAGTGGCAGCAGATGAAATCACGCGCTCACCAATGCACACCTGCGGAAAGAAGGGCGAAGGAGCGGGCTACGCACTGCGCTTCCCTCGCATGGTGCAGGGCATCAGGGCTGACAAAGGCCCGAATGATGCGACGACAGTCAATGAAATACTGGAAATGTACGGGCAGCAGAAAAAAGTTGAAATGCAGGAAGGCGAAAGCGCCTAGATGCTTATTTGCACGCCCGCAGCAACAAGCAGGAACAGGAAATAGAATGCGTAGAGGATGAAGCCCTCGCGCCTTGTAATCCTGTTGCTCGTAGATGCAAAATACATGAACAGGAAGTTAGCTGCAAGCATGAACAGCATTATCGTCGAGAAGATTGCAAGGTTCAGCACAACTGGGTTCAGCAGGCCCGCAGTGCCGAGCACAAGAGTCATGTTCGTCATCGGGCTGCCAATTGCATTTCCAAGAGCAAGAGAGTACCTCTTCTTCCTCATTGCCTGCAAATTGACCGACAGCTCAGGCAAAGTTGTGCCGAGCGAGATGATGGTGGCGCCAATGAATGTCTTCGCCAAGCCGCTCATTTCCGAAATGCTTACAGCAGAATTAACCGCAAAGGAAGAGGCGAACAGCAGCACCATTATTGACGCGCCGAAAGTCAGGAATGCGCGCAGCGCCTGCCTGCGCGTGACCTTCTCCCCATCAGCATCAACAGCCACCTTCTTCTTCATCAAATAGTACACGTAAGCAGCGAATATCAGGAGCAGCACAGTGCCTCCGAACTTGTCCAAATTGCCGGTGTAAATAAGGGCAATCGCGATGAGCGAAGTCGCAAGAAGTATCTGCATCACTTCCATCAAATCCTTGCGCCTTACTATGATAGGGGCGACAACAGCGCTCGTGCCAATCACAATGCAGATATTCGCAATGTTCGCGCCCATCACATTGCCAACAGACAGCGAGCCTTCGCCGGCAGATGATGAAATAATGGCAATGAAGAATTCCGGCAGCGATGTAGCCACTGAAACCAGCACAAAACCCACAGCAGCCTCGCCAATCTTGAAATATTTCGCGAGCAGCAGCGCATTCTCTATCACGAACTGCGCTGATTTTGCGACGGCAAACAAGGATGCGAGCAAAATTATGAACTGCGTTGCGATTTCAGCTTCCATGCATGCCTCTTCCAGCCAACAAATAAAACATTTTCCAGATTTTTTCCAGCTCCGCGCATTTTTTCTGAAATTTTTTCCGCACAGCAATTTTTTTCGCAGAGCACGAGGGGCAGAAATTTAAAAGCAAGCAAGGCACTGCAAAATGCGAAAAGAAGGCATAATCTTCCTCCATCATACAAATCGCAGGTGTAAACTTGCTTTTCTCCCAGCACCGAAAGGTATATATACCCCCCGCTAGATTAGAAACGCGGCGATCAGTATGGACAGCTTGATAAAGTCAGTATTGGGAGAGCGCGAGTCCTCTTCTAACGCTGCGAACGAACAACTTGGCTCGGAGGGCATAAAGATAGTGACAGTCGGGGCAGGTGGCGCAGGAAACAACACCATCAACCGGCTCATAAGGGCGGGCGTTAAGGGCACGCACCTTGTGGCAGTCAACACCGACAAGCAGCACCTGAACATGCTTGACGAGAGGGCGACAAAGGTCCTTATCGGCAAGAGCATCACGCGCGGCTTGGGAGCAGGCGGCTACCCGGAAATCGGCACGAAAGCAGCCGAAGTTGACAGGGCCCTGATTGAGAAGGAGCTGAAAGAGGCGCACCTCGTCTTCCTTTGCGCAGGCATGGGAGGCGGAACAGGCACCGGCTCGGCACCCGTAATAGCGCAAATTGCAAAGGAGCAGGGCGCAATTACAGTTGCCATGGTGACCTATCCATTCAACCTGGAGCGCGCAAGGCGCGTGAAGGCTGATGAGGGCATCGCAGCTCTCAGGAAATACGTGGACTCAGTAATCATACTAGATAACAACAGGCTGGTGAAGCTGGTGCCGAACCTGCCCATGAACGAGGCGTTCGCAGTTGCGGACGAGATTCTCGCGAAGGCAATCGGCGGACTGGTTTGGACAATCACCCAGCCATCACTCATCAACATAGACTTCGCAGACGTGCGCTCAATCATGGGCAACGGCGGAGGCGTGGGCTTCATCGCAGTAGGCGAGGGCAAGGGCAACAGCAAGGTCACTGCCGCAGCCGAGGGCGTGCTGAAGAACAGGCTGCTCGACGTTGACTTCGAGGGAGCTGCAGGAGCACTCATACACATCTCAGGAGGCGCGGACCTCACGCTGGGAGACGCCATCAAGGCCGGTGAAATCGTCACCGAGAAGATGGACCAGGAAGCCAACGTGAAGTGGGGCGCACGCCTGATACCGGGCTACGACGGCAAGATAGAAATCGTCGCAATAGTCACGGGCGTCAAGGGTGCAAGCATCCTCGGCAAGCAGGTCGAAGAAGGCGCAAAGGAACAAACCGCCATGGAGGAGCTAGAGCTCCTCTAGGCGGAATGGGGTGATCCAAATGGAAGGCTTCATCGACTCTGCCCTGAGAAACTCAGCAGCGCCGGCAAAGGTAGACGACACCATGAGCAATGACAAGATACGCATCTCAGTCATTGGCGTGGGCGGCGGCGGCTGCAACACAGTACACCGACTCTCCAAGATGGGAATAAAGAGCGCAGAAACAATTGCCATAAACACGGATGCGAGCCACTTGAAGGTGACGGAGGCGAACAAGCGCCTCCTCATCGGCAGCTCCATCACCAAGGGCTTGGGCGCAGGCGGCTACCCTGAGGTGGCTGCGAAGTGCGCGGAAGTCAGCAAGGACAAGCTCAAGGAGGCCATCGGCGAGTGCGAGCTCGTCTTCATTGCAGCGGGAATGGGCGGAGGCACCGGCACTGGTGCAGCACCCATTGTAGCTGACATTGCAAGATCGCAGGGCGCAATCGTCGTGTCCATCGTGACCTACCCCTTCGTACTGGAAAGGGCGCGCCTGAAGAAGGCTGACTGGGGGCTTGAGCAGCTGAGGGCAAAATCCGACACTGTTATTGTAATAGACAACAACAGGCTGGTCCAGTTTGTCCCGAACCTGCCCATGAACCAGGCCTTCCAGGTGGCCGATGAGATAACCGCACGCGCAGTCAAGGGCTTGGCGGACACAATCATGTTCCCGAGCCTGATAAACATCGACTTCGCGGACGTCCGCGCGACAATGAGCAACGCGGGGCTTGCGGTGATTTCGCTCGGCGAAGGCAAGGGCGCGAACAAGGTGGAGCAGGCAGTTCAGTCATCACTGAAGCAGCCGCTGCTTGACGTGGACTGCACAGGCGCAAAGGGCGCACTGGTGCACGTTTCAGGCAGCCCGCAGCTCACGCTCGGCGAAGCAACACAGATAGGCGAGGGCATCACGAATAACTTTGCGGCTGATGCAAACGTCATCTGGGGCGCGCGCCAGTCTCCCGACATGGGTGACAGTGTGATGGTGATGTCCATCCTGACGGGCATACAGAGCAAGTTCATGCTCGGCAAGCCTGCTGCGCAGGAAGAGAAGGTTGAGACGCTGGACCTCGAAGCATTGCTGTGAGGCCAGCAGTCCGTACCTGATCGCCAAATCTTTTCTTTTTCTGTTTTTTACGAAACCTAGCGGAGCTGCGTTCTTCATTGATAATTGCCCTTTGATTCCTTATCCTTCTTCAATGAGCCTGCAGTCAGTTTATAGAATATCGCCCAAACTATGAAAACTACAAGCGCTATTGGTGCACAACAGATGACACTTCCAAGAATTCCAATTCCAAGTTGACCGTACTGATAATTGGCATACATGTTCAGTGCCATCAGTGCAAAAAGGCCTATGCCGATCAGAAAAAGGACCGTAGACACGAGAAGGTAGATTGCAGTTTTTAGCGACAACCCCATGAACTTACCTGATTTCAGTGGACTCGCCGGGAATCGAACCCGGAGTCTCTGCCTTTTCCTGAACTTGGGAAGTTTTTGATTGAACTTTTTCCCAAAAAGTTCATGCGAAGGCAGCGTCTTACCGTTCGACTACGAGCCCAATGCGCTTAGCCGCATCTCTTTCATGCCCTTCAATGTTTATAAATAATCCGAATAAACTCTCTTCGGGGTGGTGCAGTGAATTTCAGGAATTCAGCTCTTTTCGCAGTAGCAATATTCGCGCTTCTTTTCGGGTGCGCAGGCGCGCCAAACGCGCCACTGGAAGCCAAGGCAACTCCAAACTCCGGCGGCATACTCGTAAGCTGGTCTCCTTCCTCTTCAACAGATGTTTCAGGCTACAACGTATACAGGAGCAATGCAGTGGGCCAGCTCGGCGGCAAGATAAACGGCAACATCGTCAACGACGTCTCCTTCCAGGATTCCAATGTGCAGAACAACAACCTCTACTATTACACAGTAAGGTCAGTCTCATCCAACGGCGCAGAAAGCCAGAACACCAACCAGGTTGCTGCAACAGCGCAGACAGCGCCCCCCTCAGGCCTCAGCCTCAGCATCAATGGCGGCTCTCAGTACGCCACCTCAACAGATGTAACCCTCTCGATCACAGCAACAGGCGCAGCAGCATGCCACTTCAGCAATGACGGCACCACTTGGGGGCCATGGCAGCCCTATGCGCAGCAGGCAACATGGCAGCTCAGCGCAGGCGACGGTCAGAAAACAGTTTACATGGAATGCCGCAACTCCGCAGGAGTTGTCTCAGCAGGCGTGAGCTCCACAGTGCAGCTCAGGACAACAGGCCCGTCAATAGCAATAGCAGCGCCGCAGCAGGGCGACACAGTGCCCACGCGCTTCACCCTCTCCTTCAGCGTTACCAACACTATTGGCCAGGCAACGTGCCATGCAACAGCAGACGGCGCAACAGTGCCAATAGGGGACGTAGCAGAAGGCGATGCCAACACCGTCTCAATAATACTGCAGGACGGCGGCCATGAGCTAACAGTAACATGCGCAGATGACGCAGGCTCAGCCACCTCGCAGGCAATCAGCTTCGAGACAGAGCAGAATGCAGTGAAGCTCACAATCAATGACGGCAGCAGCCCCACTGCATCAACAACAGTGACTCTCCACCTCTTTGCTCCAGCAACATCGCAGTGCCGCTTCAGCAATGACGGCACAGTCTGGAATGCATGGGCCAACTTTGCGCCAACGCAGAGCTGGACTCTCACGAGCGGCGATGGCAAGAAGACAGTTTATGCAGAGTGCCAGAACAGGGACAATGTGCCAGCAGGCAATGCATCTGACACAATAGAGCTCGACACCGAGCCGGCCCCATACGTCTCGCTGGTGATAAACAACGGCGAGCTCGTAACCTACTCGCGCACAGTGAAGCTCAACATCTATGCATCCACAAGCGTGACGCAGTGCCACCTCAGCACCAACGCAGGCGCCACCTACTCAGCCTGGGCGCCTTATGTGCCCAGCCAGTGGTACACGCTGCAGGGAAGCGACGGAACAAAATACCTGACAGTTGAATGCGAGAATGCAGCAGGCACGAAAAACAGCGCCTCTGCATCCATCACCCTGCAAACTTCAGCCAGCATGCCCCCCACCTCGCTCTACATTGACATAAACGGCGGCGCAAGCAGCACGACCTCGCCCAATGTGCAGCTGTCCCTCAGCGCGCGCTTCGCGGACAACTGCCGCCTGCGCAATGAGGATGGCGCATGGGGCGACTGGGAGCCTTACATGACTGGCAGGGCATGGTCTCTATCTTCCGGCCAGGGCAGCAAGATGGTCTTCTACCAGTGCAACAACCAGTACGGCACTTCCGGAGTTGCGCAGGCAGGCATAACCTACGGCTCAGGCCGCCCGCCCATGGTCACGCTGGTCACGCCAGTTGACGGGCAGAGCTACAGCGACTCGTCAGTGCAGATACAGTTCATACCCGACGGCGGCATCTCGCCCTTCTCCTGCACCTACTACTGCAATGGCGTGCAGAACAATGCTGGCAGCGTGGCAGCTGGCACCAAGTTCTCGCGCACCCTCATCTACGAGGGCATGCAGTTCGGCGACACGTGCGGAGTGCCAGAGGCCGGCAGCCGCATAACAACTTACGCAATCTGCACTGACAACTCAGGCCAGGGTGCGCAGACGAGCCAGGCCACCTTCACCTGGACCAAGTGGGTGGGCCCGCTGCTGGGCGGCTCAACCTGAAAAAGGGTTTAAATTGTGCTTTGAGCACAAGTGAAAGCATGAAAA
>JBAZVU010000043.1:0-7912 GCA_041660725.1 Candidatus Micrarchaeia archaeon
CAGGCGATGTTCGGCTCCTTTGCACTCCTGGGCACTGCAATGATAGCGCCGGTTGTGGAGGAGGTGACCAAGGGGCTGGGCATACTCATACTGTCCGGGCACCATGAGTACAAGGACATGACGGACGGCCTGCTCTACGGCTTTGTGATAGGCATAGGCTTCTCATTCCTGGAAAACTGGTTCTACTTCATGGCCCGCGCCAATCCCTTTGAGCTGGGACTTTCAGTGTGGATTGAGTTCGTGACCTACCGCCTGCTCTTCAACTCAATGGCGCACGGCGCATTCACGGCCTCGTGCGGAGCGCTGGTGGGCTACTTCAAGGAGAAGCCGAGCGTCAGGAAGTACGCGCAGGCGGCCTGGCTGCCCGGCGTGCTGATTGCAATTGCATTGCACTCGCTCTTCAACATCAGCGCCATACTGGACGAGGTTGCCATTTACGCAGTGCGCATGCCGGTGTTCATATTCAACCCCATCATGGTCGTGATACTGGCTGTTGCACTGGGCTTCCTGTTCTACTTCGCCACCATGGACACGCGCAGGCGCGTGCTTGCAGCCAAGGGCGTGCAGGCCTGACAACAAATTAAAAGCTTGTGTGCGATGCCTACCTGATGTCGAAGAAGCCTTCTCTAGCAGTTGAGTTGTGCAGCAGCCGCATGCGCAACCCGCTTGTTCTTGCATCCGGCATCTGGGGGCTTACTGGCGGAAATCTGGTGAGGGCTGCAAAGGACGGCGCTGGCGCTGTTACCTCGAAGTCATGCTCGCGCGAGCCACGCAAGGGCTACGGGAATCCTGCGATAGTTGAGTGGGACAATGCAATGCTGAATGCAGTGGGGCTGTCGAATCCCGGCGTGCAGGAGATGAAAGAGGAGATTGCATTTGCAGTGAAGAATGCGGGCGCGCCGGTGATTGCGAGCGCCTTTGGCTATACTTTTGAGGATTATGCATTCGTATGCGGGCAGCTTGCTTCAGTAAAGCCTGCGCTCATTGAAATTGACATTTCATGCCCGCACCACATGCCTGGCGGGAAGATTGAGAAGCCTTTTGCCTGCGTGCCTGCTGATGCCGCGAAGGTGACTGAGGCTGCGAAGAATGCATGCGGAAAAGTTCCGCTGGCTGTGAAATTGTCGCCGAATGTGAGTGATGTTGCAGAGGTTGCGAAGGCTGTTGAGGGCGCGGGCGCAGATGCTATTTGCGCCATCAACACGCTGAAGGCAATGGTGATTGATGTTGAGGCAAGGCGGCCCGTGCTTGCGAACAAGGTTGGCGGGCTGAGCGGGCCTGCAATATTCCCTGTTGCCCTGCGCGCTGTTTATGATGTGAGGCGGGCTGTTGAGATTCCGATTATCGGCACTGGAGGCGTGACAACTGGCAAGGATGCTGTTGCAATGCTCATGGCAGGCGCAAATGCTGTTGGCGTGGGAAGCGCGATTGCATTCAGGGACAATGCATTCGCACGCATTGCAGAGGAGATGGAAATATTCATGCGCGAGAACAATTACTCGAAGGTAAGCGAGCTGAAACTGGAGGAGTGAACTATGCTTCCTCATAGAATGCGCATTTCAAAGGTAGTGCAGGAGAACGCACAGGTCAAGACATTTGTTTTCGAGCACAGGCTGATTGCAGAGCCCGGCCAGTTCGTGATGGCCTGGCTGCCAGGCATGGATGAAAAGCCAATGAGCGTGGCGAATGACAATCCATTTGCGCTCAGCATAGCTGCTGTCGGCCCATGGAGCAGGGCAGCGCACAAGCTGAAGGCTGGCGGCTACCTGTGGGTGCGCGGGCCCTATGGAAATGCGTATGCGCTGAAAGGGAAAAAAATAATCTTGGTGGGCGGGGGATATGGCATTGCGCCGCTGCGCTTCCTGCATGCAAGGGCAAAGGAAAAGGGAATGAATACGACGATAATAATGGGCGCGAGGAGCAAGGACCTGCTCATGCTGCTGCCCAAGTGCGAGAAGGTTGTCACTACTGATGACGGGAGCGAGGGCATGAAGGGCAGGGTGACTGATGCGCTGGAAATGCTGCTAAAGAAGGGGAAGTATGACTGCGTTTACACTTGCGGGCCTGAGAGAATGATGAAGGCTGTTTCGGATTTGTGCGTGAAATACAAGACGAAGTACCAGGTGTCAATTGAGAGGTACATGAAGTGCGGCTTTGGCATATGCGGGCAGTGCGCCATTGATGGCAAGCTGGCGTGCTATGATGGCACTATTTTCGATGACGTATCGGGCTTGAAGGAGTTTGGGAAGATGGCAAGGGATGTGACTGGAAAGAAAATTGGGGAATAAAATGATAATCAAGGACGCGCGCATTGTGCTGAAGGACAGGATTTTCGACGGAGACTTGCAGTACGAGGGCGCGAAGATTGTAAAGATTGGCAAGGGCCTGACAGGGGACAAGACAATTAGCGGCGCAGGGCACTACATTTTGCCAGGCGCAATTGACAGCCATGTGCACTTCAGGGACCCTGAGGCTACGAACAAGGAAGACTTCTTTACAGGCTCTTGCGCTGCGCTTGGAGGCGGAGTCACTACTGTAATAGACATGCCGTGCTATAGGAAACCCGCAACTACTACGGTGAAGGCGCTGAAGGAGAAGATGGCAATTGCAAAGGAGAAGAGCGTGTGCGATTATGCGCTGAATTTCGGCGCGAATGCAAAGAATTTCGCAGAAGTGAAGAAGGCGCTGAAGAATTTCGCGGGCTTGAAGATGTTTTTCAGCGATACTGATAGTGAATTGACACTGGCAAGCAGTGATGTCATCTCCAAGCATTTTGACAATTTGAACAACAAGAAGCCCGTTGTCGTGCATTGCGAGGATGCGGAAAGCATGCCGAAGAACATTGAGGAAATGGAGCCTGCTGAAAGGGCAGGGGCACGGGATTTCAGGTCTGCGCTTGTCGGCCTTTCGAAAGCGTGCGTGCTTGCAAAAGGCAGACGCATGCACGTTGCGCACATTACCACTGTTGAAGAGGTGGATTTGGCCAAGTCTTTTGCAAATGTCACCTGTGAAGTGACGCCGCATCATCTTTTCCTGTCGACGAAAGATTTGGAGCTTTTGGGAAATTACGGGAAGATGAATCCGCCCCTGCGGCCAGAGGCGCAGAGGCTTGCACTGTGGAACCGCATCAATTCAATTGACATTATTGCAAGCGACCATGCGCCGCATACAAAAGCTGAGAAAGAGGGGGCAAAGGCGCCTTGGGGAGTGCCGGGCGTTGAGACGATGCTGCCCCTGATGCTGACTGCCGTCAATGATGGACAGATTTCGCTCGTGCGGCTGTGCCAGATGCTGAGCTCGAAGCCTGCCGAGATTTTCGGCCTGAAGAAAAAGGGCGAGATTGCTGTTGGAAAAGACGCGGACTTTTTGATAGTTGACATGAACGAGCAGTGGCGACTGCACATTGACGATTTGCATTCCAAGTGCAACTGGAGCCCGTACCTTGACCATGGGATGAAGGGAAAAATCAGGAGCGTCATACTCCGCGGGAAAGAGGCGTGCTACGAGGGAAGGATACTTTCGAAGAGAGGGAGCGGGAAGAGCGCGCTGTAAGGAACTAGTAGACGGTTTTCTGTATTTTTGCTTCCATCTGCTCAGTGGTGAGCTGTGCATTCATGAATGCGCGGAAGTCGGACAGCTGCACAGTCCACTGCACCTTGGACTTGCCCGAGGAATACTGCGTGACTATTATCTGCGCAACTGTTGGCGCCGCATCAGCTGCAGCGCCTATTACGAAGCGCTGTGCCATGTCAGCATCATAGCCTTGCGGAAGCTCGTAGGCAACATAGGCGTGCTCTGAATCAATGTCTATGAACGGGTCAACTATGCCGCCTGCATAGAGCGCGCCGCCCAGGTTTGCATTCTGGCTCCTGTAGTCCTGCGGCACCTGCTCCGTGTATTCCTGCGCAGGGGCGCCTGGCTGCGAGAGGAAGAAGAGCGCGCCAACTACCAGGAGCACTACGACCACGGCCACAATGCCAGCTGTTTTCAGTATGCCCATGCCATCAGCTCGAGTTGTACATCTGCACATTCTGCGCCTGCTGGCCCCACCTGTTTGCCATGCCCGTAAAGGGCGAGTTCGTAAGCCCCTTGCCCTGCAGCGTGTTTGCAGTGTTGGAGTGCGCGCCTATGCCCATGAGGTAGGCAAATTGCGCAGGGCCTGAAAGGCCGGGGTTCAGGAGCGCCATGTCAGCAGGCCCTATGAGGCCGGGGTTCAGCTGCAGTATCTTGTCAGGCCCTATTAGGCCGGGGTTGATTTTGAAAATGTTCCAGGGCCCTACTGCATTGGGGCTCTTGCTAACAGTGTCGTAGATGAGGCCTGGCTGCTGGGCCCAGATGCCCGGCGGCTTGTTGAAGTATATGTTCGTGCCTGCTGGCGGGGTTGTGAGGGCAGGCGGCACGTTGCTCAGCCAGCCCACTGGAGAGCCGAAGTTGTTGAGCACTGCCTTGTCATTGCCAAGCTGCGAAGTGAAAATGTTGCTGAAGCCCGGCCATGCTGCTGCGATGCCGTTCTGCCCGTTGAGGCTCACTGTTGAGCCTGGCCCAAAGGCAGGCGCATTCAGCGCGCCTGAGGAGAGGGCAGTGCGTATTGCAGCCTGCTTTGCAGCATTGCTTGAGCTTATTGAGATTGCGCCTGCGGCAAGCATGCGCTTGAGGGTGCTTTCCTTGTCATATGCATTGACGAGCGAGAGGAACGCGTCCTGAGACATCTGGATTGTGAAATCAGGCGCGAGGGCAGAGCCTGCTTTGGAAGTGCCGGTTACCTTGCCATCAGTCACAGTGACATAGGTGTTGTCAGTTCCGACTATGAAAAGAATTGTGCTCGTGCCGCTGCCGAGCGCAGTGCTCAGCGAGGAGCCGAAGTCAAGGGATGCGAAATCGCTAATGCTTGCAGATGTGCGCAGGGGCTGTGCAATGTTCGCTGCCGGTGCAGGCGCAGCTGGCTGGGCCTTGAGGCCCCACCAGCAGATGTAGAATATCTGGTTGCCGCGGCTGAGCTGCACTGCATTGTTGCAGTCAGTGCTGGGGTACTTGCCCGGGCCATAGGCGCAGGCTCCGAGGCTCTTGGAGCTGTAGTCGTCCCAGACTGCCTTCACATTTGCAAGGCCGTATTCGCTGTAAGAGGGAAGATGGGTTGGCTCGCAGCCTGCAGGCGGGGCTGTGAGGGCTGCCTGTGCAAAGGGCATTGCTAACAATAGTAATAGTAAGGACAGCACGAGTGAGGCTGTGATACGGCTCACAGGTGGAGTTCGTATAACTTGTTTATAAATTTTTTGCCTGCCCTGCAAGGCGACTGGGCGCACCCGCTAGTCCTGCGAAGTTTCCCCGAGGTATTTCATGTTCGCGGCTATTTCGCTCAGGTTCAGCGAGTAGTGCATTATGCGCAGGCAGCTTTCCCATATTTCCTGCAGCGCAAGCGCGCGCTTCTTGTTTTTCTCGCTGCTTATGAGCAAGGCAGCGCGCTTCTGCGCACCCTTGAGCAGAATGTCCTGCCTCTCGAAAAGGTCCTCGTTCGGGCACACATCCATCACGCAGCCGAAGGTGTCTGAGTAGAGCGAGAGCATTTCCGCTAGAAGCGATGAGAATACTGGATTGGGCCTTGCGCACTTGCAGCATGCGCAGATTTTCTCAGCATGGTCCGAGATGCGCTCTATTGTGACTGCGGCTATTGCCTTCATTGGCGAGTTGGGGCCGGGCGCATTGTAAAGGCAGCGCATGATGAGCAGGTAGAGCCTGTCGGCGTCATTGTCCCTGCGCTTGGCCTCTATGGAAAGGTCCTCGCCTGTGCGCATTGAGCGCACTGCAAGGTTGCACATCACCTCGCTCACGAGGAAAAGGCGCTTGAGAAGCGCCGCAAAATTCAGCTCAGCTGCATTCACGAGCACGCGCAGCACTGTGCTGCCCTCGCGCTCATCCACTATTTCAAGGCCTGAGACGCGCAGGCGCGCTTCCTCGCAGACTGCTGCCGTGTCCTTGCCCTTCACCACTATTGTGTCAGCGCCTGCTATGTAGGCTGCTATTATGTTGCGGAGAGTGCCCTGCACTGTGCGTGATGAAACAGTCACCTCGCGGGGCGCGTCCTTGGCGTGCTTTGCGCTCAGTCGCAGGGTGCCGTCCTTCTGCTCTGCAAGATAAACAGTGCTGCCTGCCTTCAGCTTCTGGCGCGAAACCCACTCCTTGGGCAGCGAGGTGATGAAGCTGGAGCCGCCTGTGAACTGTAGTTTTCTCTCGTGCATTCTACCATCTCCTTCGGAACTATATAGCTTATGGCGAAAAGATATATATAGGCGCCGCGGTGCGTAGTTGTGCTAATTCTGGGGTGTTTGAAATGATAGCTGGTGGAAAAATAATTACTGGAAATGCTGCTGCGCTGGGTGCAAAGGCTGCGGCGAGAAATGATGCGCTGCGCGGGAAGGAGCTGGGCCTGCCAAAAATTGATGAGTTGCTGGAAAAGGCAAAACTGCAGCTTCCGACAATCAGCATGGGCGTGAAGCTGGTTGGGGATGGAAAGCCCGGAAAGATGGACATTGCGGAGTGGAGAATTAGGCAGCACCAGCAGCTGAGTGGCGAGGGAATGGGAACAGCAGCCAAGAATGACGCGGAAGGGGAGAGGAAGTAGGGGCTTCCGGGTGCGTACAGGCGTAGGTTGCCTGCCTTTTCAGGCGTGCAGAACGACGGAAAGGTATTTAAACCCTCTCTGCGTGAATAAGGGTTACCGAGAGCGTTATGGCTCCTGGCTGTAGGGAGCGCGAATTTTTCGTGCTGTGAACATGCACATTCTGCCATACTGCATAGATTATCTCATCTCGGCACTGCATATGGAAATCCGAGCTTTTTCGGATTCAACTTAGGCTTCAGGAACGGAACAAAGACACACATGTGGTGTAAGGAATCCGCCAAACTTTAGAAATTGCGGAGATAGCTTCCTAAAAGAAAAACCAGAATCGACTCCAGTCGATCCTGCTGGAGGATACTGCTATCAGATTTCGGCTAAGCCATGCAAGTCAGCTCGCTCACTTGGGCGGGCGGCGAACGGCTCAATAGCACGTAGTCAATCTGCCCTGAGGACGTGGATAAGCCCGGGAAACTGGGCGTAACCCGCGATAGTTCATTGATGCTGGAATGCTTGATGGGCTAAATCAGACGTGAATCGGAGCGTCTAGGCCTCAGGATGAGACTGCGCCTGATTAGGTAGTTGGTGAGGTAACGGCTCACCAAGCCAATAATCAGTGGGGGCAATGGGAGTTGTTGCCCCGAGAAGGGCACTGAGACAAGGGCCCTAGTCCTACGGGATGCAGCAGGCGCGAAAACTCTGCAATGCGCGAAAGCGTGACAGGGGGAATCTGAGTGGTACGCATTTTAGCGTATCTTTTGCCAAGACCAAACATCTTGGAGAATAAGTTCTGGGTAAGACCAGTGCCAGCCGCCGCGGTAACACCGGCAGAGCAAGTGGTATCCACGAATATTGGGCCTAAAGAGCTCGTAGCCGGCCTCTTAAGTTTCCTGTGAAATCTCCGGGCTTAACCCGGAGGCGTGCAGGGAATACTGAGGGGCTTGGGAGCGGGGGAGGTCTAGAGTACTTTCGGGGTAGGGGTAAAATCCTATAATCCTGAAAGGACTCCCAGTGGCGAAGGCGCTAGACCAAAACGCGTCCGACGGTGAGGAGCGAAGGCTAGGAGAACGAATCGGATTAGATACCCGAGTAGCCCTAGCAGTAAATTATGCAGACTGTGGTGTTGCGCCGGCCTCGTGCCGTCGCAGTGCCGTAGCGTAGGTGTTAAGTCTGCCGCCTGGGGAGTACGGCCGCAAGGTTGAAACTTAAAGGAATTGGCGGGGGAGCACCACAAGGGGTGGAGGCTGCGGTTCAATTGGATTCAACGCCGGGAATATTACCAAGAGCGACGGCAGTATG
>JBAZVU010000044.1:0-7881 GCA_041660725.1 Candidatus Micrarchaeia archaeon
GAAAGCTGACCTATGCCAGCCTGCATGCGCATGCACGGCACTGCAATCATCTCGTATTTCACTGTGCCGTCCGACATTGTGACCTTGTCAATGCGCCTTGCGAAATATGTTGACTGGGTCTGGCCGTCGCGTATGCGTATCAGCGAAGTGCCGTAAGTGCCCTCGGAAATCTCCTGCTTGGTCTTGTAGGTCCTGTCCACTACAAGGGGCATGAGGTTGATTGACGGGAAAATCTTCCAGTCAAGCATGTCCACCTTGCCCACCTCGTCAAAGCGGAAGGTTGTGCGCGCCCTTATGTTCGGCATCCTGCCCTCGCGCGGAGCGCCCCAGGAAGGATCGAGCTGGGTTATCTGGAAAGTCTTGTCCTCTGCATTCACGCTGCCGATTCTCAGCTTGCCCATTGCCAGCATCTCGCCATTCTTTCCGTATACTGCAACTATCTTGCCCTCCCACTGGCGCATGGCTGCAAGGTTCTCATCAGTGAATGCGCCTTCCACTGTTTCAGCGCGGCCGAACGGCCTCTGCAGGCGCATCTTGTAAGTCTGTCCCTCAATGGGGCGGCGGCCTGGCTTTACCCGTGTAGCAGTGGTGTCAGCAGGTATTGCAGTTGCCTTGCCTGCCTCTACCGGGTCAAGCACAAGCTTTTGAAGCATGTCAACTGGCCAGAAAACCTTGTTCGTGCGGTCCACGCTCACATAGAGTTTCCTGTTCGCGCCCTTGCCGCGGTATTCTGTGCGCAGGCTGCCTGAAACCGGGTCCATGCCCTCAATCTGGATTGTTGCATAGCGGCCGTTCCTGCTGCGTATTGTGGCCAGATCTGTTGATGTCATGCTGACAAGCTGTTCGGTTGTGAATTCCACTGTTGGCATTGGCTTTGCGCCAGGCGGCTTCTCGCCAGTTCTCAGGCGCACCGGGCCAATATCAATGGCACTTCCGCCAGGCTGCCTTCCGCGCACTGTTTGGCGGGTGGATTCAGTGGGGCCTTCAGCTGCCGGCGTGCTGCCTGCACTTCGCCTGGCCTGTGCTGCCTGCTGCTCCTCGTAAGTCTGGCCTTCGCCCTCAGTCTCTTTAGGAAGCTTCGCAACCTGCCTGCCTACAGCGAGGGTGAGTCCATTTTCCAGCCCCATGACACGGGCAGATACCCTGATGCCTGCCGCATCTTCTGCTGAAATAACTTCAACTGGCACAAGCCTGCCATTCTGCATCTCGAGCTTCAGCCAAGTGCGCTCGCCAACAGCCTGGTCCGCCCGAGCTGCGTATGTGATGTTGCCGGTTGTAACATGATCTAGGGGTGCCTTTGCTTTGCGCCAGCTTGCCCAAGTGCCTTCTGCTGATGCTTCCATAAGTTGCAGTTGCGGCTGCGCAGGCGGCTTCGCTTCAATTGCCTGCAGCTCCTCGACCGGCTTCCCGGAGGCAGCGGGCTTCTGCGCCGTCTTCACTGCCGCCTCTACAAAATCAGCAGTTGTGGGGTCACCCATTGCGCGCAGGGTGGCAGCGCGCTTGAGAAGCACATCTGGAGCCTGCGTTGCAAGCAAATTCTGGCCTGCATTGTAGCGCTGCTTTGTCTGGTATGCGCCGAGCACCTGCTCGCCTGTCAGGCCGGCCTTGCTGTATTTTGAAAGCTGGTCGGCGCTGCCCCATGCATCGCCATTCTGGATGCGCGCTATCAGGAGGCCGAGGTATTTTGTGGCAAGCTGGGTGCCGAGTGCGTAATATGCATCCTCAAGTGCCGAGACATTTGCTTTGGCATCAGTGCCAGTAAAGTACTTGGCACTTTTTCCTGCCAGGCCCTTGGCCTCAGCCTGCTTGGCTGCGCGGGCCATTTCAGAATCCATGAAATCGGCAAGCCTTGTGAGCGTGGGGTCATTGGTTGAGCGGAGCTTTTTTGCAAGTTCCGTGTAGTCCTTGGCGCGTTCAGCCAACTCCAGCCTGCCGTCGCGGCTCTTGACCTTCCCGCCGATGTCGTCTATTGCCTCGCTTGCCTCGCGCACCAGGTCTGCAGTCTTCGCCTTTGGCTGCTCAAGCATGCGGTCAAGCTCTGTTGTGACGCGGGAGAAGTCGCGAGTCTCAATGCCCTTTGAAATCTCGGCATTGGGCTTGGACTTCATGAGTGTTGTTGCGCCGAGCGCAAGGAACGAGAAGTTGATGCCAAGAGCCTCAAGGTCCGCCATGGTGTAGCCGTACTTGTTCGGGGTTGCAAGTATGGTGCCCGCATCCCAGAGCCCGCCGATTACGAGCGCCCCGCCCGCAACAGTGGACACTGCATTGGCGCCTGTGAGAACCGCCTTTGCAGGCCCGAACAGCCCGGCTATTTTGCCTACAGGCGTGAGCGCCATCATGGCGCCCATGGCGCCCTGCATTGTGAGCCGGCCATTGATGTCAATGTCAGACATTACTTCCATCGAGCCCCTCGCAATGAAATAGCCGCCTGTTGCAGCTGCGACAACTGGCGTTGCAAGCCCTGCTGTGCCCAGTTCTGCTGCCACGGCAATGCCAACTACTGCCAGGTCTCCAATCCACGGGTTGTCCTGCATGAAGTTATAGGCATTGGAGTACCAGGGAAGGCCCGCGCGCTTCTTGTCAACCTCGTAGTTCATGAGGTTCGCGGAGTAATGCTCGCCCACTGCCTTGTTGGTGTCCAGCGCGTCCTTGCGCGCTCCCTGCAGCACGCTGTAGGCGCCGGAAACGTCGCCGCCTTGCGCGAGCTTCATGGCCTTGTCAAGCGCAAGCCTCACACCGCCGTAATCGCTCTCGGCCTGCCATATCAGCTCCTCACTGAGCAGGTGGACATAATCCTTGCCATCCTGCCCCTTGAATTTGCCGCCGTAGGTGTAGTTCCCGTAATCACTCTTGAAGTATTCCTGCGAAGTGAGCTCGCCTATGTGGTGCGAGAGCGTGTCCATGTTGTTCGACACTGAGTAGAGGAAGAATTCCAGGTCAGCGCCCTTGAGCTGCGGAAGCGGGGCTTCTGTCCAGAGTGCGGAATAGGAAGTGGAAAGCATGCGGTTGGCCAGCACTGCGGAATTGAATACTGTGGCAACAGCAGTGCCGTAATCAGTTGGGTTCGCAGATGGCATGTCCTCCTTGAGGCGCCGCAGCTGGTTGGCATTTCCAAGTGCCATCAGGTACAGGGAATCCCATTTCGCCTTTTCATGGCCTTTTGACTGGCTGCGCATCTTGTCAAAATAATCTACATAGGTGTTGAGAAGTGAGATGTTGTGGTCTATTGCGCCAATGACTTCCTTGCGCATTGAGCCATAGGCATCCTGCACTTCAACAGGCACTTCCGGCTTGCGGGAAGGCGATGGCTCCTTGTAGGCTCCGACCATGTGCATAGTGGGCCGTTTGGAGTATATAAACAAATGCCTCATGCCGACGTGAATGCACAGCTTTATATAGGCGGGAAGGCATAGAAGAATACTAGTTTTGGAGGCGATTATGTTGACACAAGCACAAGCTCAGCCTAATGCAAGGTCAGCTACGGTGTCAGCAGTGCTTCATAGCGGGCAGATAGGCAATGTGCACTCTGCATTCCAGAACTACCTTAATCTCAGGGTTCCCAACATTCAGCGCCAGCAGAGAGAGGAAATTAACAACTATACTATGCAGCTTTTCGGCGAGAGCGTGAAAAGAAGCGTCGATAATGAAGGCGGGGTGCAGTGGGCGAGGCTGCAGGAAGAACTGATGTGTAATATTGCAGTCATGAATGGACACACGAAGAACACGGGCAGGTGGACGAATATTGTTGAAGGCGCTGCCAAGGCAAAGCATGTCATCGACCAGGCGCTGAGCGGCGGCATAATCGCATGGTTCGGCATAAAGACGCTCATGACAGTGGCAACCACTGCAGCATGGATTGCTGCAGGAGCCAAGGGCGCCACCACCCCACTGGACACCATAATGGTTAATTTCGCAGACCCGTATTCGGTTGCAGTGCTGGGCGGCCTGATATACGGAAAAGTGGTGCTGGGCGTGGTCTCGGCATTTGTGCCTGATATGGCGAACAAGGAGAGCGAAGAGGCCCTGTCCTCGAAGCTGCCTTCTGTTGGCAAGGTGCTGGCAGGCTTGGGCGCATGGATTGCTTCTTACAATATCGTGAGCGGGCTGTACGGCTTCGAGAAGGCGGCAACAACTGCCACTGAAGTCGGGCAGCGCTGGAGCACTGTGCTCAACACTGCATCACACAACATAAACAGCGTCGTGGGCGGCATGGCAGACCCGGCTACCCACGCATGGGGCGTTGTGCTTGCAGCCATGTACGCAGGCATCAGGCCGCTTGAGGTTATTGCCAGGAAGTTCCTGGCGCGCCAGAATGCCATCAGCAAGGCATACGGCGAGGTGCTGAAGGCCATAGACGCCATTGCCCCGCCCGAGGACTTTGGTGGCAACAATGGCAGGAACAACGGGGCACCTGCACAGGAAGATAACAGGATTTCTTTTGTGAACCTCGCGGATATGTACTGTGCAGGCAAACTCGAATTCGAGGGGCTCTTCAGCCAGGGGCAGGAGATTAACGAGAAATCTTTCGACCCTGACAAGATAGAGAGCAGGGAGACGCTCATGACCTACTTCGAGGGCATGAAGGCAGACAGGACAGAGGGGGCGGAGAACTATGGGAGGGATGCATACGCCTACATCGTGCCTGTGCTGGGCAACGGCATGGTTGGCGGCATGTTCTCTTTCGACTTGCTCGCACCTGAGCAGGGGGACAGGGGCGTGATGTTCGACGGCTATCTCGCTGTGAGGGAAGACCTGAGGGGAATGGGCCTTGGGAAGATGCTTTTCAGGGAGGGCCTTGCAGTGGCAGTTGAGCACGCACGCGCAAATGGCTATGGAATCAGGTATGTTTTCGGCGAGGCAGACGTGCCAGTGGATGCTGAAACTGCAACTCATGCGAGGGTCATAGGCTCCATCAGGAATGGCGCAGTGCCGTGTGTGCAGCAGCCCGACGGCTCCTACAAGATAATCTACTACGCGCAGCCAGGCCAGGAGGCAGGGGCAGAAGAGGTGCCCATGATGCCGGTCTTCTCGATTGTGGAGAACGGGCAGCTCGGAAGGATGCCAGAGGCGCTTCCTGCAGAGGAGGTTCTGGGCGTGCTGGACCGCATAATGGAGTCCTATAGTACGGCGCCATACGCAGTGCCTGAGCAGATTGAGGGCATACGCAATGCATACAGGGCCTCCGTGGGCAACAACGCCTTCGTGACGATGAGGCCGGCTGCGGAAGCCATCGGGCTGGACCAGGACAGCAGGCGCTGAGCAACAGGTTAGCTTATTATTTTCTCTTTTCACTTAACCCAGCGTGAGCTGGCATGGTTAAGGTTGAAAAGAAGCCCGACATAGAGGAAGGCATAGAGGCAATGAAGGCCCTGAAGGCACTGAAGCAGGAGAAGCTGGACGAGCTGCGGCAGGCCTACATGGAGAAGAAGGCTGAGGTGAAGGTGCTGCACTACAGCCCTGAGAGCAAGCTGGGCGAGAAGCTCGAGGCAGCGAAGATGACGGGCGAGGCCGTGGGCAAGGGCGGGCTGAAATACGTCGTGAAGAGGGAGAAGAAGGCTGAAGGATAAATGCGGTGAGCATAGCGAGCTCACTATGGGGTGTTGAGAGGGGTGTGCAACGGAGAGCCGTTGCACATTTTTGCAGCCGAGCTGCAAATGGCGCGGCCCCTCCATAATCTATTTAAATATATCTCTTTAGAACCATACTGTAAAGAACCGTTCTAGATAGAACTATGAGAGGCGGCTATGGCACGAGAAGAGGAAGACGCATTCGTGAAGGTCGGGCGCATGGGAATGCTGCGCGCATACCTGATGAAAAGCTTCAGCGAGGGCAGGAAGAGCGGCTACGACATCATGCGCGAGGTGAAGGAGAAGACGGGCGGCAGGTGGAAGCCGAGCAAGGGCGCGCTTTACCCGCTCATAACAGAGATGGAAAGCAGGGGCATGATAAGGGTCGTGGAGAAGGGCGCACGGGGCATGAAGAAGTACACGCTCACTGAGCGCGGAAGGAAGGCGTTCGGGGACTTCAGGAAGAGGATGATACACATTGGCCAGCACCATGAGGCCCTTGGCGGGCTGCTGGGCAATGTTTTCGAGGGAATGGACGAGGAGGTTTACAGGATGATGCTGAAGGCGCGGCACGATATTTTGGAGAAGATGGCCGGGCCGAAGAGGGCGAAGGTGAAGGCGCTCATGAAAAAGTTCGTTGCAGAGCTGGGGAAAATTTAGGCGGGCAGGATGGGGAAAAATTAGGCGCGGGAAAGCAAGGGCTGGAGAAAAATCAGGCTTGGTTGGTGTTTGTCATGGTGAAGGCGAAGGAAGTCGTGCGGCTCGAAGGCATAAGCAAGAGCTACATGATGGGCACTTACAAACTCGAGGTGCTGAAGGGCATAAACCTCACGCTCAACGACGATGATTTCATATCAATAATGGGGCCCAGCGGAAGCGGCAAGAGCACGCTCATGCACAGCATCGGGCTGCTGGATGTGCCGACAACAGGCAAGGTGTGGATTGATGGCAGGGACACTAGCAAGCTGGGCGAGGACGAGCTGGCGCGCCTGCGCGGCGAGAAAATAGGCTTTGTATTCCAGTTCTTCTATTTGATTTCAACGCTGAGCGCCACTGAGAACGTGCAGCTGCCCATGATTTTCCTCGGCGTGCCCCAGGAGAAAAGGGAGGCGCGCGCGCAGGAGCTGCTGGAGAGGGTGGGGCTGGCAAAGAGGATGCACCACAGGCCGAGCGAGATGTCAGGAGGCGAGAGGCAGCGCGTTGCAATTGCGCGCGC
The DNA here is from genome assembly GCA_041660725.1 of Candidatus Micrarchaeia archaeon. Lineage (GTDB taxonomy): Archaea > Micrarchaeota > Micrarchaeia > Burarchaeales > Burarchaeaceae > JBAZVU01. The sequence goes on from JBAZVU010000044.1 coordinate 6,784, forward strand.
GCTGGCGAACAGGCCGTCGCTGCTGCTTGCAGACGAGCCGACCGGCAATTTGGACAGCAAGAGCGGCGGCGAGATAATGGACCTTTTCAAGGAGCTGCACGAGCAGGACAGGATTACGATGGTAATGGTCACGCACGACCAGAACATTGCAAGGCACTCGCACAGGATTGTCAAGATAAAGGATGGCATGATTGAGAAGATTGAGACTGTCGGGAAGCACTGATGCTGCACTGCAAAAAAATTATGCTGCAAAAGCGAGGTGGTTGGAATGATGAAGTGGAATGTCGGTATTTTGGCTGCAGTCATGCTGCTGATGCTTGCGGGCATTGGCTGGGCTGACATTGCATTCTCCAATTCAGTGGTGACGCCTAGCACGCTCAGGCCGGGCACAGGAGGCACTGCAAGCTTCACTGTCACCAACACAGGCACCACATCAGTGACAGGCCTGTCATTCGACATAAGCGGCTACGGCTTTGAGCTTGGCCAGACAAAGGTTGTCGTAGGCGACATAGGCGCGGGCGGCAGCACACAGGTCACAGTGCCATTCAGGGTAAGGAAGGACGTGAGCGCGGGCATCTACACGCTGCAGGCAAGCACGCTCCTGACAATCAGCACTGGCAGCAGCACTGGCCTCACTTCGCGCACATTCTCAGTGCCAATCACAGTGAGCAACCCTGCAACATTCGAGGTGTCATCCAGCGCGGACAAGGCGCAGGTAAGCCCGGGCGGGAATGTCAAACTGCACCTCATAATTACAAACAAGGGAGGCAATGCGGGAAGCGTGCGCATGAGCGCGAACTCATCCAACTTCCTGCTCAAGGACGCCTCGCAGATTGCGCTTGGCGACCTGGATGCCGACGTAGTGAAGGAAACTGACGTGGAGTTCACGGTGAGCAGCTCGCTTTCGGGCGGCACCTACTCCATACCGATAAAGTTCACATACGAGGATGAGCTGGGCAATACTAACAACGAGCAGGTAAACGTGGGCCCCATAAGGGTGGTGAAAAGCTCTGTTGACTTCGGCATTGCTGCGCGCGCAGGCAATGACAACGTGCACCCTGGCGACAAGTTCGACCTGGCGCTGGACATCACGAACAA
>JBAZVU010000045.1:0-7880 GCA_041660725.1 Candidatus Micrarchaeia archaeon
AGACTATCCCAACAGTGTTGCTCTGGTTGAAGTCCAGCACTGCATGCGGGCCTTCTGTGCTGTTGAAGGAAGTTGAGAGGGAGTAGGCATGGAAGGTTGCGCCTGCTGAGTTCATCTCAGCCCAGGGCAGGGGCGCTGATGCCGAGGCGCCTTCCACTGTTGTGCTGCGGCCCACCTCAGCCCCGTCTGCACTGTAGATGTAGACAGTTGCGTTGTCCAGCGGCGCATTGGAAAGGTCTGTTACCTGGAATGTTGCAGTGCGCTTCACTGAAAGGTTTGACTCTGTGTCGCCGAATGCCACCTTGTCAAATGAGAACTGCGAGTCCTGCGCTGTTGCGCTGGAAAAGTCAGTTGCATAGATGTCGTATATCTGGCTGCTGAAGGAGGAACTGTAAATTTGCGGCGTTGAGTCGGAAATGCGGAGGCCGTAGAGGTTGTCTATGAATTTCGAGTCAGTCACAACAGCGCGCTTTGAGTTTCGGAAAGATGCGCCTATGTAGTTGTTCCTGAAGGTCGTGCGCTCCAGCCTCGCATTGCCAGTAAGTATGTAGAGGCCTGCAAGCTCGCCCTGCAGCCCAAGGTCGTAGCCTGCGCCGCGCACCTCGCTGTCCTGCAGCACCAGGGTGCTTCCCTCGTCAGCGCGGAAAAGATAGGCATTGCTGCCGGCAGGCGAGAAGCGCGAGCCATAGGCAATGAGCGTGCCGCCGGGCTTCACTATTATTGCGTGCTCGCCGTCTGTGGAGGAGTTGATGAGTATGGTGGTGTTGTAGAGGTTGAGCGTGGATTCCACTATCAAATCGCCGGTGAGCTGTATCGTGACCATGCGGCACGTTTCCGCATCCACCACATTCCACGCGCCTTCTGAAGGCGGGTTGCATTTCTCAACAGGCTGCAGGGCAACTTCCTCGCCACCCTGCGCGAGCTGGGTGTAAACAAGCTTTGCAAGGTTCTCAGGGCTGTGGAGCAGGAAGAAGGCAGCGTAAAGGAAGATGACGCAGAGGAACAAGACTAGCGAATAGGTCAAAGTCCTGCGGCCTATATCTAGCGGCATGCGCTGTTGGCCGCGCCTGGAGCCCCTCACCTCATCCATCAGGGGGATATTGAAGTCTGTTGATTTAAATTAATTCAGCTGCGCCTGCCGTCGTCTTTGGCGCTTCCGCCTTTTGCGCCAGAGCCTTTTGGCCCGGCTTTTCGCTCTTCGCGCCTTTTCTTTTCCTGCGCCAGCCTGAATTCCTCGCTGAATTTCCTGTTGAGCACCTCGCGCTTGGGCCTCTGCACAACCTTGAGCGCCCTGGAAAATGTGAGCTTCAGCTTGCCCAGCCAGCTTGTCGCCTCGATGTTGCTCGCCTCTGCAAAGCATTCCAGGCAGAGCTGCTCGCCCTTGAAAATGTAGAGGGAGGGGAACTCGCGGCTGCACTTCACGCAGAAGCCGCCGTGCCCTGTCTTGAACTCCTGTGCATGGCAGAAGCCGCACACGAACCTGCCGTTGCCCTCGTAATAGCCGTGCGAAACGCTCCGGCTGCAGGAGTCGCAGGTGCGCCTGCCAATGCCCAATGGAATCTTGTGCGCAATGCCCCTGCCCTCAGCGCCCTCAACATTGCCTTCCGTGCCTTCGCCCTCTTCGCCATGCAGCTCAGCGCTTCCGAACTCATCTTCTTTTGCATGCGGCCTGCGGTAGTGGTAGGAGTCTTTTTCGTGCGCGTCTGTGCGGGAGCTTTTTTCCGACTCCGCCTCCCGCGCCTCCTGATGCTGGCGCATCCTCTCGACGTCCATTCTTTCCATCTTCACGTCCATGAAGCAGTAGGCGCAGTGCCACTGGTTGTCAAGAAGCTGGAGCTCGTGCATTGGAAGTATCATGCCGCAGCGCCAGCACCTGAGCTGGTCTTCGTGTTCCTCTGCCACGATGTGCTTTTGCGCCGGCAGCTAATAAAAGCTTAAAAAAGCGGCGCGATATTACACTGAGGTGGGGTTTTGGCTAACATTCTTTGGTTCAAACAGATCACAAAAAAGGACGTGCCGACCTGCGGCGGAAAAGGCGCGAATCTGGGCGAGATGACTGGCGCGGGCTTTCCGGTTCCGCCGGGCTTTGTTGTCACAAGCGAGGCATATTTCAACTTCGTGAAGAAAAATGGAATTGACGTGCTCATCAGGAATGCTACAAAAGGCCTTGACGTGCAGGACACGGACAGGCTCAATGAGGTTTCAGTTGAAGTGAAGGCTGCAATAATGAAGGGGCGCATTGACGATGCGCTAGAGGGCGACATCATCAGGTCCTACAATGAGCTGTGCGGCGCCACTATTCCGACAGAGCAGCAGGAAGTTTATGTTGCAGTGCGCTCGAGCGCCACTGCCGAGGATTTGCCTGAAGCGAGCTTTGCTGGCCAGCAGGCCACGTTCCTGAACGTGAAGGGCGCGAAGGATTGCGTGAAGGCAGTGCAGGAGTGCTGGGCCTCGCTCTTTGAGCCGCGTTCCATTTACTACAGGCAGGAAAAGGGCTTTGACCACATGAAAGTGGGGCTTGCAGCAGTAGTGCAGGAAATGGTGCAGAGCGAGCGCGCGGGCGTGATGTTCACCCTTGAGCCAATGTCGAACAACAGGGATTTGATTGCAATTGAGGGAGCATACGGGCTGGGCGAGACTGTGGTGAGCGGCTCTGTCACGCCGGACAGGTACATTGTGCGCAAGCAGACTCTCGAGATAGCCGACAAGTATGTTGCAAAGCAGGACTGGATGCTGACAAAGGTGGGCGAGAAGAACGAGAAGGTCACTGTGAAGGACAGCTTCCAGGAAAAGCAGAAGCTCACTGACGAGGAAATTGTGCAGCTTGCGAAGTATGGGCGCGACATAGAGAGGCACTACCAGGTGCCGCAGGACATTGAATGGGCCACTTCAAAGGGCAGGATGTACATAGTGCAGAGCAGGCCTGTCACAACTCTTAACATGAAGACGTCTGATGCGGCTAATGCCAAGGCAGAAGCATCGGCAAACACTGCAAAAGGGGGTGCTAAGGTGGAAACCAAGTCTGCTTCAACTGCAAAGCAAATAGTGCGCGGGCTTGCGGCATCGCCCGGCACTGCCAGCGGCCCTGTGCGCCTCATCCCCTCTGCCAAGGACATCAACAGGATGAAGGATGGCGAGGTGCTTGTGACTGACATGACTACGCCCGACTTCGTGCCTGCAATGAAGAAGGCAGTTGCAATTGTGACGAATGCAGGAGGCATGACTGCCCACGCTGCAATAGTTTCGCGCGAGATGGGCATACCTTGCATAGTCGGAAGCAAGACAGCAACTTCTGTGCTGAAGGACGGCATGGTTGTGACAGTTGACGCAAATGTCGGCATCGTCTATGAGGGCAAGGTGGATTTGGGCGGTGAGGAGGAGAAGGGCAGCAAGGCTGTTGCAGTTGCAGCAGGCGGCTACACGCACATCACAACTGGCACGAAGATTTACGTGAACCTCGCGGAGAAAGACCTTGCGAACAAGGTGGCGAAATACGATGTTGACGGCGTAGGGCTGCTCAGGGCAGAGTTCATGATGGCTGACATCGGAGAGCACCCGCGCAAGGTGATAGAGGAGCACCGCGAGCAGGAGTACATTGACAAGCTTGCAGATGGTTTGCGCACTTTTGCCGCAGCTTTCTTCCCCAGGCCCGTTGTCTACCGCACGAGCGATTTCAAGACAAATGAGTACCGCAATCTGAAGGGAGGGGAGAAGTACGAGCCGCAGGAGTCCAACCCGATGATGGGCTATCGCGGATGCGCGCGCTATGCAGCTGACCCTGAGTCGTTCAAGCTCGAGCTCATGGCCATCAAGAAGGTGCGCGAGGAGTTTGGCATGAAGAATTTGTGGGTGATGCTGCCCTTTGTGCGCAGGATAGGCGAGCTGAGGGCCATCAAGGAAATGCTCAGGGATGTGGGCATACACCGCACGCTGGACTTCAAACTGTGGATTATGGTTGAGGTTCCATCTGCAGTAGTGCAGATTGACGAGTTCTGCGAGGAGGGCATTGACGGCGTGTCCATTGGAAGCAATGATTTGACGCAGCTCACCTTGGGCATAGACAGGGACAATGAGACCTTGGCGCAGGGCTTTGATGAGAGGAACACTTCGGTGCTGCGCTCCATCAGGCACGTTGTGGAAGTGTGCAAGAAGTACGACGTGACTGTCTCGCTGTGCGGCCAGGCCCCAAGCGTGTATCCTGACTTTGCCGAGAAGCTTGTTGACTTCGGCATGACCAGCATGAGCGTGAACCCTGATGCAGTTGAGCGCACGCGCAAGATAGTGGCGAGCGCTGAGCAGAAGATCATGCTCAAGAGGCTGGAGCAAATAGCTGAGAAGCTTGGCAAGAAGGATGAGGACGTGCTTGGAAGCTTGAACAGGAAGCTCTAGGTGCCGGAATTTTTCTTTATTATTCTTTTCAGCCCTATTTCTAGCCATGCGCTTGATGCTGCAGTTCCCTGAAGGCCTGAAGAAGCTAGCCATGGCAAAGGCGAAAGAGTACGAAGGCCAGGGGCATGAGGTGTTCATTTCAGCTGCACCTTGCTTTGGCGGCTGCGATATTGCACTTGATGAGGCGAAAGCCGTCAAGGCTGACAAGATAATTCATTTTGGGCATGCGGAGTTTACCAAGGTGCATTTTCCAATTGAGTACATTGAGTATCCTATTGATGTTGAGTTTGAGAAGGTGATGAAGAAGGCGCTGGAAGAACTCAAGGGCCACAGCAAAATAGGCCTTATTACGACAGTTCAGCACGTGCACACGCTTCCTGCCATTAAGAAGTTTCTTGAGGCGCATGGCAAGCACGTGTTCATGGGCAGGGGCGTGCTGGCAAGGCATGATGGGCAGATATTAGGGTGCGATACTCTTGCAGCGAGCAGCATAAAGGAGAAGGTGGACTGCTTTGTCTATTTCGGGGGAGGGTTCTTCCACCCTCTTGGCATAGAGGTGAGCAGGCCTGTGCTCATAGCAGACCCTTTCAACAACTCAGTTGAATGGATAGATGCAAAAGTTGCTGAGAAAAGGTGGAAGGGCCTGCTGACAAAGGCCATTTATGCGAACAGCTTTGGCATTCTTGTAAGCACGAAAATAGGGCAGTTCAATTTGGAGGGCGCACGGGCAGCAAAGAAGAAGCTGGAGGCCAAGGGAAAGAAGGCTGAGATACTGGTTGGAAATTTCATGGACTTTAACACTCTTGAGAACTTCCAGGCATTTGATGCGTATGTGAATACGGCGTGCCCGCGCATACGGGATGACTACGAGCGGGCAAAGAAGCCAGTGCTGAATTTGAATGACCTTGCGGAGCTGCTGAAGCTGCTGCCCTGAGCTGCTGGCTAAATTTCATTGAACTCGTGCAGATCCTTGACCACGTTCAAAACTAAGCTGGTGTTCGTCTTCTCAACGTGCGGGATGGCAAGAATCTTCTTCACCAGCCTGCTCAGCTCCCCGCGGCTCTTGCACATCACAATTGCCATTGAGTCGTAATCGCCCGTGACATCATAGACTGCAGCAACGCCGGGCAGCTTGCTGATTTTCTGCTGCACTTCAAGGAGCGCGCCGTGCAGCATTGTTATCCTGACAATTGCCATGAACTCATAGCCGAGCTTCAGGAAGTCCAAATTGGCAGAATAGCCCTGCAGATAGCCGGCGCTCTCCAGCTTTTTCACACGCTCAATGAGAGTGGCGGGGCTCATGTCAAGAGCCTTGCCCAGCTCTCGGAATGACCGCCGGCAATTCCGGCGCAGTTCAGAGAGGATTCGCCTGTCGGCGTCATCCAGCTCCATTTGTTCAGTTTTCACTGTTGGTCGCCCTGCCTTTCTGAACATTTGCTTCTGTTGTTTATATAGTTTTCGTTCATCTGTTCAGCTTATCATGATAAAATCATATATACAACGAGGTTTTAGACCACATCTAAACAAACGTGCAAAATTCTTGCTAGATGGGGGGTGCTTTCATGGAAGGGTTTGAGAAGGCGAAGAAGGCTGGGGCAAAATTCATCTCAGTGCAGTTCGTGGATTTGCTGGGCTACATGAAGGCCTGCGAGACCACAATAGACCATTTCCAGGATGTGCTGGATGCAGGCGGCTTGTGGTTCGACGGCTCCTCCATTCAGGGCTTTGTGAGGATACACGAGAGCGACATGTTCCTGAAGCCTGACATGGACACGCTTGTGCTCATGCCCTGGACTGACAATAAGGTTGCGCGCGTGATGTGCAGCGTCTACAACCGCGATGGCACTGCATTCATGGGCGACCCGCGCAATGTGCTGAAGGCGAATGTGGAGAAGGCGAAGAAGCTGGGCTATGACTTCAAGGTTGGCCCAGAATTGGAGTTCTTCCTTTTCAAGGAGGCTGCTGGCAATGGCGGGCCTACTACTACGCCTGACCCGCATGACAAGGGCTCTTACTTTGACTTGGGCCCTGTTGACGAGGGCCTGAATGTGAAGCGCGAGATTATGCTCATCTTGCAGGAAATGGGGCTGCCAATGGAAAGGCTGAGCCACGAGGTTGCGCATGGGCAGCATGAAATAGGGTTCAAGTACGGCGATGCCTTGCGCATGGCTGATGACACGCAGCTCATCAAGAATGTGGTGAAGATAGTTGCGAGGAAATACGGGCTGTACGCAACATTCATGCCAAAGCCGCTTTTCGGCAAGAACGGGAGCGGCATGCACGTGCACCAGAGCTTGTGGAAAGGTGGCGAGAATGCATTTGCAGGCGAGGGCACTTACGGCCTTTCGCAGGAGGCGCACTGGTTTGTTGGCGGGCAGCTGGAGCATGCGCGCGAGATGTGCGGCGTGATTGCGCCCACTGTGAACTCGTACAAGAGGCTTGTGCCGGGCTATGAGGCGCCTGTTTACGTGTGCTGGGGCAGGACGAACAGGAGCGCCATGATTAGAGTGCCTGAGGGCCACGGCAAGAAGGCAAGCCGCATTGAAATCAGATGCCCTGACCCGTCATGCAATCCGTACCTTGCATTCTCAGCTATGCTGGCTGCTGGCCTTGATGGAATTGCAAAGAAAACTGAGCCGCCAAAGCCAGTTGACGAGAATGTGTACCACTTTGATGATGAGAAGCTGTCGAAGTTCTACGTGAAAACTTTGCCTGGCTCTCTTGGAGAGGCAATTGCTGAGGAGAGCAAGAGCGCCCTGCTGAAGGAGGCTCTTGGGGAGCACGCATTTGGCAAGCATTTGGATGCGCAGAAGCGCCAGTGGGATGACTTCAGGCTTTGGGTGTCTGACTGGGAAATAAAGACATACTTGCCGAGGCTGTAAGCTTACAGCATCTTCAGCGAGAGCTCAACCATGCGGTTGGAGAAGCCCCACTCGTTGTCATACCAACCCAAGAGTTTTACGAAGGTGCCTTTTCCGCCATTCTTGGCGCCCAGCACCATTGTGGACTTGGAGTCAAAGATGCATGAGTGCGGGTTGCCCACTATGTCGCTTGAGACTAGCGGCTCTTCAGTGTATTGAAGTATGCCCTTGAGCGAGCCAGATGCAGCTGCTGCCTTGAAAGCTGCATTGATGTCCTCGATGCTCACTTCCTTTTCCAGCTCTACTGTCAAGTCAGTGATGGAGCCGTCAGGTATTGGAACGCGCAGGGAGATGCCGTCAAGCTTGCCTGCCAAATCTGGAAGCACGAGGCCGAGAGCGCTTGCGGCGCCAGTAGTAGTTGGTATGATGGAGAGGGCTGCTGCACGCGCGCGCCTCAAATCCTTGTGCGCGAGGTCAAGGATGCGCTGGTCATTGGTGTAGGCATGCACTGTTGTCATGTAGCCTTTCTTGATTTTGAAATTGTTGTTGAGAATCATGGCCATGGGGGCGAGGCAGTTTGTGGTGCACGAGGCCATTGAGACAACACTGTGCTTGCTCTTGTCATAGGTC
>JBAZVU010000046.1:0-3448 GCA_041660725.1 Candidatus Micrarchaeia archaeon
AGCCTGCAGCTTGACTCAACATAGGCGCTGCTTGCAGCGCCAAAAGTCTTCTCTCCAACAACATCCTTCTTCACAGTGCACTGCACAACGCCAGTTCCATCGCGCACAACAAGGAAGGCCATGCCGCCGCTTGACCTTGCCCTGTGCACCCATCCTCGCAGGTGCACCTTCTTGCCAGTCAGCTTGCCTGCAAGAACATCTGCAATCTTCGAATATTCAACAGCCATGCAACTCCCCTCATACGCCTCTTGCCCCTATAATAAAAAAGAAGGAATAAAAAGGCACAGAGCCGGCAGCCTCTCAGAACACCATGGGCCTCCCGGGCACTTTTGCAAAAGGCGCCACCTGCTCAATGTGCTTCAGGCCGCAGCAATAGCGCACAAGGCGCTCCACGCCAAAGCCTGCGCCAGCAGAAGGCACGAGCTTTCCCCTGCGTGCAACTTCAAGGTATGCGGAGTAAGGCGCCAAATCCATTTTCTTCCTCTTCATCCTCTCCACCAGCCTGCCATACTCCCACTCCCTCTCAGCTCCGCTCAGCCCCTCGCCAAAGCCCTCAGGGTATATAACGTCGTAGTTCCTGTACGTGAACTGCTTGCCGGGTTCCTCGCGGTCATAGAACTCCCGCTCATGGCTCGTCACCCACACAGGCTCCTTGCTTGCTTCCGAGAGCGCCTTCTCCCACTCAGCGCCATGCTCCTTCTCAAGCTCATGCGTGCTGAAACTCTTGAAAGGCGCCTCCGGCACCTTCAGCTCCCGCCCAAGAGCATCCAGTTCCTTCTTCCTCTTCTTCACAACTGCCCCAATTGCGCCAGCAAGCATCTTCTCCGAGAATCTCATGGCCTGCTCCATGCTCCGGCCTTTCAGCTCAAAATCAACTTGCACGAACTCCAGCAAGTGCCTGCCGCTCTTTCCCTTCTCAGGCATCTCAAGCCTCACGTTGGGCGACACAATGTAAATTGCATCCAAGCCTCCGGAGAGCGCAAGCTGCTTGTGCAGTATCATGCTCTTCGTGAGATGCAGCCTCGCATCTCCGTATTTTATCTCCGCGTCAAAAACAGAGTGGTTGAGCGGGTCTGTAATGGGCGACATCATCACAGGCATCAGCTGCACCACGCCCTGCTCATACATCTGGTCGTGCACAGACTTCATCAGCTCAGTCTGCACGCTGAGCGCGGCCTTCAGCTCCGCGCCCCCCATCTTTCCCATCACTTCTTCCAATCCATCATATTCCCCAAGTTATCACCCTGCACTCCCTTCCGCGCAAGCTGCAATATTATCTTTACGCCCATTTTCCTGTCATTTCTCCATCTTTTAGATAGCTTTATATAGCAAACCCGTCATAATGACAACATGTCCGGCGAAACAGACGAAAAGGACGAGGAAATACTTGAGCAGCTGGCAAAAGACTCGCGCCAGTCAACAGCAGACATCTCTCGCAAAACAGGAATACCGCGCATGACAGTTCATGAGCGCATCAAAAAGCTCACAAAGGGCGGCGTCATCAAGCAATTCACAATCAAGCCCGACTATTCAAAGCTCAGCAAGCCAGTCACTGCCTTCATCCTGGTAGCCTACGCGCCTGGCCACAAGATGGCGCAGGAAACAGTTGCTGCAAAAATAGCGAAACTGCCCGGCGTTTACGACGTGTACATAATGGCGGGCGAGTGGGACATGCTTCTCAAAGCGCGCGCCTCATCAATAGAGGACATGGGCAACCTGGTTGTAAGGAAAATACGCGACCTCGAAGGCGTGAGCAAAACCTACACAATGCCCGTGTTCCTCACAGTTTCAGAGCAGGCCTAAAGTTCCTCTCCAAGCAAGAACTTGTGCATTACCTCAGCTGGCACAGCTGAAAGCAGCGCCTCTCCGCGCGCCAGCTTCGCCCTTTTCACCAGCTTGTACAAGTTATGCGGTATGCCGTAAAGTTCAGGCTCCCTTGCAATGTGCTTCAGCAGGCCAGCAGCATCCTCAAACTTCCTGTTCTCCAGCGCCACTATTCTTGAGCCTTCAACCCAAATCTTATGAGCAGTCTTGCGGTGCGCATCAGAGAATTTCGAGACCTGCGAGTCAAAGTGCACCTCTGGCCCCTGCACCTTCACAACTTTAGGCAGCGAATGCACTTCCATCTCAAACAGCAGCGCGCACTTCTTCTTTTCATCACTCCAGAACTCGCTTCCCAGAAGCTTGAAGCCGTGCATCTCCAGGTGCTTTGCAATTGAAGTGGATGCCTTGCGGAGCTGCGGCCAGAGAATGTCAGGCACAACTTTCGGCGGCGAGAAAATGAGGCCCACAACCTCAGTGCTCCTCGCCCGAATGGCCTTCTTCAGCCTCTCTTTCTCCCCAACGATTTTCTTTGGCAGGAATTTTTCAACAGACGGCTTCTCCAGCAGCGACTGGCATCCGATGATGAACTTGGACAGCGTTGTCCTTGAAACAGCAGCAGCAACATTCCTGTTCCTGTCAACAGGGTCAACTGCAATCATTGGCTCTGAGAATTTCGCGCGCAAATCATGGCCATCATGGTGCTTTGCAATGTCGATGATTGGCTCCCTCCAAGTGGCAGCCTCCTCAACAAGCTCCTTGAATGTGCCGTAATTCAAAATCAGCAGCTCGCACAAATACCCGGAAAAGCCCTCAATCTTCAGCTCAGCGCCATACACTCCAAGCGCCTTCATGAACTGCTTGAGCAGCCTCACTTCATCCTTGCCCGCACTGCTCATGTTCTCAAGCACATAGCGCGTGTGCAGCTGCGACCTGTCCACAGACGACTGCATCTCTTCAGCAGCGAAAATCTTGAAAGATGGAACAATGTCAACAGGCCTTCCATCCAGCTCTGCATTCAAATACGGGTGCTCAGCATAGCCAATGTGCCACTTGTGCGGCTTCACAGATGCTTTCGCCCACTCCAGCCCCAGCACCTCAAGGTCTTTGAGCGAATACTCTTTCGGGAAAAGCAGGAAAATGTCAAAATCCCAGTCCTGCCGCAGGTTAGTTCCTTTTGCCACAGAGCCTGCAAGCTCAATCTCAACCTCGCGCGGCACAATTGTCCTCATCTTGGCCATCAGGCCCCCCACTCTTTTCCTCTCCTCCTCAACTTCAGAGGGCAAGGGCCGGAGCTGCGCCTTCAGCTTTTCGCAAATCGCATCAAGCGTGTGCTCCTGCGTGAAAATATTCTTCTTCTGCGGGAACTCGCGTATTCCGGTTTCTTTTTGGAGTTCGGCTTTGTTTACGTAGTAGCTTGCCTTTCCTCCGGCTTTCTTTTTTCCCGTCTTCTTCCTCTTGGCAGCCATGCGCCTAAAATCATCCGCATTCTTTATTAATCTTCGAGGAAAAGCCATATCTATGATAGAAGTTGCGACGCTTGGCCACATTCTTTACGACATAAGGTGCTACGTGGACTCATTCCCGAAGCCCGACAAGACCTCGCTAATAGAAAGCTCCATAAGGG
>JBAZVU010000046.1:3458-7766 GCA_041660725.1 Candidatus Micrarchaeia archaeon
CTCGGCCACACTGCTGCATTCATCGGCAATGTAGGCACAGACAGGCACGGCAAGTACCTCATACATGATTTGCACAGGAGCGGGGTGGACACGCGCGGCGTGAACATTGTGCCCGGCCAGACAGGCGTCTCAATAGTTCTTGTTGACAAGAATGCGGATGTTGAAGTGATACAAATGCTCGGCGTGAGCGAGCCGGTGAAGGGCATAGACGAGGACATCATCAGGAATGCAGCTGCACTGCACATGACCAGCAGCGACCCTGAATCGCTTCTCAAGGCGGGCGCAGTAGCGCACAATGCAGGCCTGCTCGTGACATTTGACCCTGGCCGCTCAACTTCGCGCCTCGGCTCTGCAAAGCTCGCAGACATCCTGCACTACTCAGACTTCCTGATAGTGAACAGGCGCGAGCTCGAGCACCTCACTGGACTGAAGGACACTGAGAAGGCGGCAAAGCAGCTCTCGAAGAAATACGACATAACGTGCGTGATAAAGGCTGGCAAGGACCCGGTAATAGTTGAGGGCAAGGACTCATTCCGCTCCAACCCCTTCAAGGTGAAGCCAGTTGACACAATAGGCGCTGGCGATGCATTTGCAGCCGGCCTGATTTCAGGCCTGCTTGAGCAGAAATCCCTGCGCGAGGCAGTGCGCTTCGCAAACGCGTGCGCAGCAGCAAAGGTGCTGCACCCTGGCGCGCGCTCCATGATAAGGCGCAGCGAGATAGAGCGCAGGTTCGGTGTGTAAAATGCATGAGCTCACCAACCTGGAACTTCACTTCATAGTGCAGGAGCTGCAGCGCTTGGTAGGCACGCACCTTGAGCAGGTCTACGGCGCGGGCAGCGAGCGCTTCCGCCTCAAGTTCAGGGGCGCGTCGGGCGGGGAGCTGATAGTGGACCTGAAGCGCAAGCTCATCTACTTTACCAAGCGCGTTGAAAAATCAGAGGCAGAGCCAGATGATTTTGTTTCAGGCCTGCGAAGGCGCCTTGACAACGCGAAAGTTGAGGGAGTTGAGCAGCACAAATTCGACAGGATAGTTGTATTCAGGCTCAGGACAAAGGATGCAGCCCACAACCTCATACTTGAAATTTTCTCAAACGGCAACATTGTGCTGTGCGACGATGCGCTCACAATAGTGCAGTGCCTTAGGCGCGAGGAGTGGAAGGACAGGAAAGTGGCAGTGCGCGAGAAATACATCTTCCCGCACTCAGGCCCATTTGAGCCAGGCGTGCTTGACGATGCGAAGCTCGCTGCCATGATGACCGAGAAGCACATAATCGCGACTCTTGCGCGCGCAGTGCCAATAGGCACAATTTACCTTGAGGAAGCGCTTGCAAAGGCCGACATTGAGCCTACAGAAAAGGGGCGCGCAGTTGAGACAAAGCGCCTGAAGGCCCTTGCATCCGCAATCAAGGAAATAATGTCTGCAAAAGTTTTCAGCGTGCACAATCTTGAAAAAGGCCCGCAGTTCTCCTGCTACCCGCTCTCTGACTATGAAAACGCAAAGAGAACAGAGTACAAAACCCTTTCCGAGTGCATAGACGAGGCGCTTGCAGCAACGCCGGTTGAGCCGGCAGTTGACCAGAAGCTGCAGCATGAGAAGGAAAAGCTTGAGCACTCGCTGAGGGAGCAGAAGGAGGCGCTTGCTGCATTTGAGAAGGAGGAAAAGGAATCAAAGGAAAAAGCTGATGCGATTTACTCCAGTTACCAGGAAGTGGAAGAAAAGCTGAAAGAAGCAAGGGAAAAAGGAAAACACAAAATAGAGCTGGACCTCTAAGGCCGAGCTAGAGCTTCTTAATCAGCTCGTCAGTTGAAAGCACTTCTGCCTTGTAGCACAGCTTCAGGTACTCCAAGCCCTCAAGATGGTCCTTGTCAGTGAATGCCTCAGTGCAGTCATCCGGCACAACCACATTGTAACCATTGAAGAACGCATCAGCAGACGTGTGCCTGTCGCAAATATTCGTATGCAGGCCCGTGATTATCACGTTCTCCACTCCTGCATTCCTCAAAATATGGTTCAGGTCAGTGCCCCCGAAAGCGCTGTACTGCCTTTTCTCCAGCACAACATCTTCCTTCTGCGGCGCGAGCTCAGGTATTGTCTCGGCCTCCTTGGTTCCCCTCAGTGCATGGGGCCCCCAGACTTTGAACTCAACGTCGTTTGGCAGGTGCGCATCGCCAACATACACCACAAGATTGCCCGTCTTCCTTGCAGCAGCGGACAGCCTCTTGATGTTCGGTATTATGCGCTGCGCCCTGTCGCACTTCAGCTTGCCGGTCACAAAATCATTTAGCATGTCAATTACAACCACTGCATACTTTCCCATTCTACGCACCCCCACTCTTTACATATAATCCTTAAGCAGGTCGCCCGCCTTGCCTGACTTGCTCACGCGAATAGCGCAGAGCGTTTCTCCAGCGTGCTTGTCCACTATCTGGACATTCTCAGTGCTTATGCCCGCGTCGCTGAGAATCTTCGCAACCTTGGAGAGCTCGCCAGGCCTGTCCTTCAGCTTCAGTATAATGGTGTCAGACTCAACTATCTTGAAGCCCTTTTTCGCCAGCAGCTCCTTTCCATGCTTTACCCTTGCCTTCTCGACAATGAGCCTTATCACTGCCTTCCTTCCCACGACTTCAAGCGAGATGGACTCGATGTTTATCTTCTCCCCCCCGAGCGTCTCAGTGACCTCGAGCAGCAAGCCTATTCTGTCAGGGGCTATTACGGTCAGGGATTCCATCGCTTCCACCTCCGAAGTTAGCTCTCGGTCAAGCATTTTAAACATTAACCTGGTGCTCTAG
Source organism: Candidatus Micrarchaeia archaeon (assembly GCA_041660725.1). Lineage (GTDB taxonomy): Archaea > Micrarchaeota > Micrarchaeia > Burarchaeales > Burarchaeaceae > JBAZVU01. The sequence goes on from JBAZVU010000046.1 coordinate 6,249, forward strand.
TAGCATGAAGAATGAAAAATTCATCCTTGTTGTGCCCTGCAAGCTTCTTTTCGGCCCACTTTCTGCTGCGGCAGAAAGGGGCCCCTTTCCAGAATGGAAAGCGGGCTCCAATTACTTCGAGGGCTTCAGGCCCCACAACGAGGTTGATTTCGCCTCGCGCATACTCTCGAACTTTACCTACATGAAGCGCGGGCTTGCAGAGCAGGATGCAACTCACAAGCAGCCCATAGGCTACTCAATAATAGTCAACCCGAAGCTCAAGAAAATATTCGCCTACCAGCGCGCCTCGCATGATGAGAAATACGGCGAGAAAAGGCTTCAGGGCAAGTGGTCCTGGGGCGTTGGCGGGCACATTGAGAAGATGGACACTGATGGCGGCAACCCCCTTGAAATGAGCATGCAGCGCGAGCTGGAGGAGGAAGTTTCCATCAGCGGCTCCATCACCCCGAAAATTCTCGGCTACATCAACAACGATTCTGATGAAGTTGGCAAGGTGCATTTCGGCGTGCTGCACATAATAGAAACAGACTCATCCTCCATCCAGCCAAAAGACGCTGAAATAGACAATGGAAAAATGAGGACAATAGCTGAGTTGGAGGAAATTTGCGCCTCTCCATCCTTTGCAGTTGAAGAATGGTCTCGCATCGCGCTCGCACCACTAAAGAAGTACTTCTCCAGCCTCTAATCCTGCCTCAGCAGTAGCAGCCATAAGGCCCGCTGCCGCAGGATACGCATGAATAGTCAGAGCATCGCCTGCAGCCTGAGCAGTCCGAGTCAGAGGTGCATTCTACAGTGACGCACGTGCCACTCTGGCACCTTTGCTCTGAGCCGCAGTCAGAATTCGAATTGCAGGAGCCGTCATCTATTGGAGAAGGCGCAATTCCGCCTCCAGACTGGCTGGCTGCACTTGGCGGGCTGAAAGTTGAGCAGCATCCGAGCAGAAACAAGCTTGCTATCAGGATTATCCCGAGAACGTATGCTTTCATGGAAAGACAACTGCATTCCCCTACTTAAACTTTTGCCCCAACCAAAGTTCAGAACCTGTAAACCTGCAAGTGCGGCACCTTCTGAATCATCCTCACAGATGCCTCATCGCACTTCAGCGCCTTTCTCACAACAGAAACAGACCTCTTGCCGACTGCATTTATTGAAGTGCCTCCCTCAACAGCCTTGCTGGCGATTTTTTCGTCAGCCTTTTCCCCTTTATAAAAATCGCCATACTTCTTCAAGTCAAGCACGACAGCGCCTTCCCTCAAGGTCTTGCCCAGCAGCTCTGCATCGCACAGAGCCACTATGACCTCTTTCCCAACCTTGTGCACCTTTAGGAACATGCGTGGAACAGGGGCAAGCTTATTAAAAATCCTTTTCCCGATAACCAACCATATGTATTCTTCCAAAGTGCTCGAACTCCTCAAGAAGGCAGGCGCCTCAGAGGGCGATACTGTTGCAGTCAAGAAGGGCAGCGAGCACTTCGAGGGCCTTGTAATGCCGCGCGCAGAAGGCGATGAGAACTGCCTT
>JBAZVU010000047.1:0-2443 GCA_041660725.1 Candidatus Micrarchaeia archaeon
GCTGGCTGGAGCCCGCCTTTTTCCAGTCAATGGCCTGCTTCCTCGCCAGCACGCCTGTATAAGCAATCATTGCGCCATTGTCAGCATTGAATTCAGCAGGCGCTGTTGCAAACCTTGCGCCATGCTCTCGTGCCATGAGGCCAAGCATCTGGCACAGCCTCTTGTTCTGCGCAACTCCCCCGCAAGCCAAAACTTCTCGCTTTTCAGTCAATGCCAATGCTCTCTCGCATGCCTCAGTGAGCATTGAGAATGCAGTCTCCTGCACTGAGAAGCACACATCCTTCTTTGCAAACTTTCCAGACTCCACCTTCTTCACGGCGTCAGTGAGAAGGCCAGTGAAAGTCATGTTCATTCCCTTCACAGTGTAGGGCATCTGTACATACTTCCCGCCCTGCGCCATCTTCTCAACCAGCGAGCCGTGCGCAAACTCCTCTCCCAGCGAGCGCGCGAAAACGTCAATCATGTTGCCCGCCCCGATGTCCAGCGTCTCGCCGAGCACGTGATAGCCCCGCCCCTCCTTAACAATAATCTGCGTGTTGCCCCCGCTCACATACAGCACAAGCGGGTCCTTCATCTTTGCGCACAGCCTTCCAACCTCAACATGCGCAGAGCAGTGGTTCACTGGCACAAGCTTCACATGAAGCCGTGCTGCAAGTGCACTTGCCCCAACAAGCCCCACTTTCAGGCAAGGCCCAAGGCCAGGCCCTCTTGCATAGGCTATTAGCTCAATGTCTTTTGGCGAAATTTTCGCCTTCTCCAGCGCTGCACGCAGCACTCCCTCAAACACCTCGGCATGGTGGTCTGCTGCCAGGCGCGGGTGTATGCCGCCCTTCTTGGGCCTGTACATGTCCTTCTCATTCGAGAGCATCCGCTGGTCCTTGAACACTCCCACTCCCAAAGTATGCGCAGTTGACTCAATTCCCAGCACTATCATGAAAGCACCTGCTAGAATGCCATTTTCATGACGTATATGGCAGCCGAATTTATTATGATGTGCGACACAATGACGGGCACGAGCGAGCGCCTGCGCATGTAAACAAGGCCGAACACAATGCCGATGAAGAACACGCTCACAACTTCAGCTACAGAGCCATAGGCAAAATGCGAGAGGCTGAACACTGCTGCAGCAGGCAGCACGCCAATGCGCGGCACCAGGAAGCCCCTGAAGAATATTTCCTCAGTGAACGGGTTGACAACAACAGCAAGCAGCACAATGAAGAGCGGCGCATCCTTCACAATGCCCGCAACCTTCTCGGAATCAGCAATGCCCAGCGCAAGGTAAGCCTGCAGGAGCACAAGCAGCATGAGCAGAATGCCGACAGTAAGCGGTATGCCCAGCAGGATGTTGGGCACCAGACTCTTGCGCCCGAGGCCCAGCTCCGACAGCGCCTTCCTTGTATCTTTGCCCTGCCTGCCCAGCCACCACATTGGCGCTGCCAGCATTGTGAGCGAGAAAACCAAGGTAGCGAAATACATTTCCTGCACTGCGCCGAAAAAGAACAGCATGCCCAGGCAGCCGCCTGCAACTGCTGCTTTTGGCCCGTGCATTTTCTGCGTGAATGCCAGAAGCGCAAATCCACCAAATGCTATTGCAAGAGCCCTTGCTTCCTGGGGTAGTGCCATCTCCCTGAAGGCGCTCAAGCTCAGCGCTATTATGAAAAACAGGATGCAGCCTGCAAGAAGCGAAGCCCAATATGCGCTTGCCCTTGCCACGTGAGTGCCCCTTGAGGAATCTACTTCTTTTCCATGTAGCCGCACTTGCCGCACGAGAACCTGTCCTTGTGCTCTGCAAGCCTTGTGCCGTGCCCGCACTTGGGGCATGAGCGCAGCTTCTTGTAAGCTTTCGGCGTTCCCTTCTTCTCCTTCTTCGGCGGAGCCTTCTCAGTTTTTTCCTTTTTTTCTTCAGCCATTAGTATCACCTAGTCTACTTCTTCTTGGCAGCCGGCGCAGCCTTGCCAGTGTCCTTCGGCACTTCCTTTGCCTTGCCCTTCTCGCCCGAATCGCGCCTCAGCAGGTGCGCATGCTCAACTGCCTTGGATTTCTCGTCCTTGTACACTGCAGCCTCGCCCTGGACTCTTGCAATGCCAAAGGGCTGGTTGAGCGCGTGTATCACTACCAGGTTTGCATCCACGCCCAGCTTCGAGCGCAGTGCCTCCTTCACGTCCTTCCTTGCAGGCGTGGCGCCTTCGAAGCGAACCTCGAACTTCACCTCTCGCCTTTGCAGAAGCTTGTTTTCCTTGTCTTCCAATACGTTAATGTCCACCCAATCACCCTTCCAACAAAAATTTAGTGTATTCTGTTGATTATTTTCCTGCCCATTGCGACCATGTAGTCGACTTCCTTGCCCGCCTCTGCATCAGCCTTCATCTCCTCGGGCACAGGCATCTCAAATGTCTCGAAGCTCTCTGCATCCATTATCTGCGCAATGTCCCCGCTGATGGAC
>JBAZVU010000047.1:2453-7587 GCA_041660725.1 Candidatus Micrarchaeia archaeon
ACCTGCCCGTTCCTGCGCTCAATGTTCGGAATCTCGCAGTCCGCGCTGCTTGGCTTCATGAGCGTCTTCTTGCTTCCTGTGAAAACGCTTATTGCCGACACGCGCATCTTCGCGGAGCCGTGCTTGCCGGGCGAGCTTGTCTCAATGCCCACCACCCTGCATGGCTCGTCATCAATGATGACGTACTTGCCCTCTTTCAGGTCTTTCATCGAAGCAAAATTCTTATCAGACACGAAGACACCCCTTCTGCACTTCCTTCTCAAATGCTCGGCAAACATATTTTAAGCTTTAGAAGCTGCCAACATGCCATGCTCGACGCCCACTGCCACCTTGACTCCTTCCAGTACCTGGAAGCGCACCTCGAAAGCTGGCTCTCGCAGCTCAGCGGCTTCATCACCTGCGGCTATGATTTGAAAAGCAGCATCAAGAATGTGGAGCTGGCGCAGGCGCACAAGGGCGTTGCATGGGCAGTTGCGGGGCTTGCGCCCCAGATTGCAATGAAGGCGAGCGACACGCAGCTCAGCGAGGTGCTGGAGTTCATCAGGGCGAACGCAGCTGCGGGCAAGATAGTCGCAGTTGGCGAAATAGGGCTGGACTACAAGTGGGCCAAGACAGACGCTGAAAAGAAGCTGCAGCTCATCGCCTTCGAAGCCCAGCTGGAGCTTGCAAAGGAGCTCAACCTGCCGGTAGTGATACATTCAAGGGACGCGGAAGAGAAATGCATAAGCCTGCCGATTGAAATGCACCTCGAAAAAGTGATGCAGCACTGCTTCAGCGGGAGCGCAGTGCTGGCAAAGCAGGCTGCAGAGGCAGGCCATTACATCTCAATACCGCCGCTGCACTCAAAGGAGCGCAAAAAGGTAATTAAGGAAGTCACTCTAGACCTATTGCTGGCTGAAAGCGACGCGCCTGCCATCGGGAAGGAGCCCATTGCAGCGCTCGAATCCGCCTCCATGATTGCAGAGATAAAAGGAGAGGATGCTGAAGCTGTGAAACTTGCACTCGAAAAGAACTGCAGAAAATTATTCAGCATTTAGAAGGTGTTTTTATGCCGGGAATGATGGAGAAGCTCAAGGCAATAATGAAGAAGGAGCCCACCAAGAATATCGCGCTTCTAGTAGACGGGCCGAATGTAATCAGGAAGGACATCAACATAGACTTGGAAGGCGTGAAGCGCAAGGTGTCAAAATACGGGCGCATAAAAGTGTGCAAGATTTACCTGGACCAGTATGCCAGCGACAAGCTCATTGAAGCCATGACAAACCAGGGCTACACACCTGTAATCACAACTGGCGATGTCGACGTCACAATGGCTGTAGAGGCAATGCAGCAGGTGTTCAACCCTGCTATTCAATCAATAGCGCTCATGACAAGGGACACGGACTTCATGCCCGTGCTGGTAAAGGCAAAGGAGCTGGGCAAGGAGACAATAGTGGTTGGCGCAAACCCGGGCTTCTCAGCCGCGCTTCGCAATACTGCAGACATAATCATAATGGCTGACACCCGCTAGGTGCCATCATGGACCTTTTCGTAACCTCCATTACGCTCATTGTCCTCCTCCTTCTCTTCACTTTCTACGGCTATTTTGAAGTGTCCATGAGCATGGCAAACAAGATTTCCGCGCTCGCAGCTCTTGCTCTTCTTGGCATTGCATTCCTTCTGGGCCCTCTTTCAAAGCTCTGGCCCAGCATCTTCCAGCGCTTCAAGCAGCACCGCAGGTGGCTTGGCATAACCGGCGTCATCCTCGCGCTCATACACATAGCCATCACGCTTGCAACATTCTACAAATTCAACATCTTCCGCATACTCACGCCTTCAGGCCAGTACATGTGGGGCGTGTATGCGGGCCTTGCTGCAATCATCATCTTCTGCATGATGGCGCTCATTTCGAACAAGGCTGCAGTGAAGCGCCTTGGCTATTCCAAGTGGAAGCTGCTGCAGATGACTGGCTATCTTGCAATGGCCCTTGTAATAGCGCACTTCCTCATTCTTGAGACAAAAGAAGGAGTGTTCAAGGTCAGGCCCCTTGGCTATGCGCTCTTCATCTTCGGCATCTTGGTGATACTGGCGCGCATTGCAATACGCTTCCTGGGCCTGCCGCCCCGGAAAAAATACGAGGAGCACGTTTCCTAGTTCCACTCGCCGTACCAAGTGTACCTGGACTTTGCCTCTCGCTCCCAGTCAGCAACCAGCTTCTGCGCAGCCTCAACATCCTTGCCCCTCATCCTCATTGCAGCCGGCAGTGCGGCATCCCTTGCCTTTTGCCGCCCCTCTTCGCCTTTGCCCAGCAAATGCATTGTTGCATTGAATGCAGCAGGCCCGCTGTCCTCCTCCTTCTCATGCCCGAAGTGCTTGCGCACTGCAATGAGCGCATTCTCAAAGCACCCTGCCCCATCTCTGTCCCTGTAAAGGCCCTCAACAGAATTCTCAATCCCGCGCCAGTCAGCTCCTGCGCTGGTGAAATTACGCACAACGTAGCCGGGGAGAATCTCCCTGATTGCCACTGCCTGCGCTTCAGAGTTGTGCCCGCCTTTTCCTGCATCCATTACCTTTTCAAAACCAAATTCCCACACAGCAGCCTTGAATATTCCCTCTTTCGTGTAGACTGCCGGCACAACTGTCTGGCCCTCTATGCCTAGGGCCTTCCTCTCATTCCTGCCCGGCATGAATGCAATCCTGAGGGCATTTGCAAGCCCGTACCTGCCGTAATACTGCTGGGTTATCCTGAGCGCCTTGTTTATGTTGCCTTGAAGGGCGTCGCACAGGGCCACAAAGCCCTTTCTGTTGCTGTTGCGCGCCTTTGACCACATGCCATAGGCCTCGCCCATCGCCTCGTTCATGCCGTAATTCGGGTTCTGCAAGGGCCTTTTTCCCGCAATCTCCAGAAACATATCCGCAAGCTCCACGAATGCCTTTTTTGTGCTGCCGCACTCCTTCACAAGCGTTTCCACTGCCCTCTTGTATTTCAAATCCTGCAGCAGTTTCAGGGCCTCGGCGCGCGCCAAGCTGCGCGCATCCAATACCAGCTCTCCTTGCTGCAGCCTGCCTTGCAGGGCCTGCGCTGGCTGAATTCTCGCCCTTTCAACGGGCAGCGTGCCTATTCCAACCCTTGATAATGCCATAGCCTCATCCTTCCGTCAAGAAGCAGTATGTATTCTGCATTTTTCAATATAAATACCTGCCTATGGCGCCCCTGCAAGAAACTCTTTTTAAACCTGCACCCCGAACTATTAGCGTGGAAGGCGGAGATTGTTGCTAACATCTGTTTAGCGGCAGTTTTCGAGGCTCAAGAGGTGCGGAATATGGCGATTTACACAGTAGACGTGACCATCGAGTCCAAGCCCGCTGCCCTGGACCCTGAAGGCTCCACCATTGCGAATGACCTGATGCGCAAGAACGGCTATGCAATGGTCAAGGGCGTGCGCACTGCAAAGCTGCTCAAAATCACGCTTGACGCCAAGGATGAGGGCGAGGCGAAGAAGATAGCTGAGAGGATGTGCAACGAGCTGCGGCTCGTCAATCCTGTAGCCCATGTTTACTCTGTCAGCGTGCGCAAGTAGTGCGCTGTGCAGTCAGATGAGGAGCTGAAGCAAAGGTAGCGGCGGTTCGCGAAGTTCAGGCAGGTGTTGGAAATGAAGGTGGCTGTGATACGCTTTCCGGCGGCAAACTGCGACCTTGATGCGCTCCATGCCATGCGCGATGTTGTGAAAACAGACGTGCAGCTGGTCTGGCACACTGACTTCAAGGGCTCCAATTTCGATGCTGTCATCCTGCCGGGCGGCTTTTCCTACGGCGACCATTTGCGCGCAGGAGTGATAGCGGCCTTCTCGCCAGCAATGAAGGAAGTGCGGGAAATGGCTTCTGAAGGCAAGCCTGTGCTGGGCATATGCAATGGCTTCCAGATTCTTACTGAAGCAGGCCTTTTGCCTGGCGCGCTTCTGCGCAATGCATCAACTCTTTTCGCCTGCAAGTGGGTTACTCTCAAGTGCGAGAGCACAAAGGCGCGCTTTGCTGCCAACCTCAAGAAGGGCCAGCTTGTGCACGTGCCAATAGCCCATGGAGAAGGGCGCTACGTTAATGACGAAAAAATGCTGGATGAGCTTGAGCAGAACAACCAAATAATCTTCCGCTACTGCGATGAAAGCGGCACGCCAACTGCAGAAGCCAACCCGAACGGCTCGCTGCGCAATATTGCGGGCATATGCAACCTGGACGGGAACGTAATGGGCATGATGCCGCACCCAGAGCGGGCAAGCGAGGCAATTCTCGGCGGCACAGAAGGCCTGAATATTTTGAAAATACTTAGGTGAGCTCATGGCGAAAAAGGAAACACAGCTTGCGCCTCCTGTTGAGAAGCCCATGCAAAGCAGCCTCACTTCAGATGAGCAGAAGGAAGTCAGGGCGCGCCTCCAGAGGCCTCCAAACCTGACTGAGTGGAGCATGCTCGAAGTAATGTGGAGCGAGCACTGCTCCTACAAGAGCAGCAAGCCTTTCCTGAAAATGTTCCCAACTTCCAACAAATACGTTGTTGTAGGCCCTGGCTATGATGCAGGAGTTGTTGACATAGGCGATGGCTGGTGCGCCACATTCAAGGTGGAATCGCACAACCACCCGAGCGCAGTTGACCCGTACAGCGGCGCTGCAACTGGCGTTGGCGGCATTTTGCGCGACATACTTGCAATGGGCGGGCAGCCAGTTGCTCTGCTCGACTCCATTCATTTTGGCTCAATGAAGAGCGGGCACTCGCAGTGGCTTCTGAAGAATGTGGTGAAGGGCATTGGCGATTATGGAAACTGCGTTGGCGTTCCAACAGTTGCAGGCGAGGTGCAGTTTGACCCGACATTCGAGGGCAATTGCATTGTGAATGCAGCGTGCATGGGCTTTGTGCGCAAGGAGAAAATTCTTTTCGGCAAGGCAAAGGAAGCTGGAGACCTTTTGGTAATGGTCGGCGGCTCAACAGGAAGAGATGGCATTCATGGAGTAACTTTCGCATCCAGAAACCTTACAGAAGGAAGCGATGCAGACAGGCCTGCAGTGCAGATACCAGACCCTTTCACCAAAAAGCTCATCATAGACGCCTGCCTTGAGACATTCAAGACTGGCAAGGTAAAGGCGCTCAAGGACTTGGGCGGAG
>JBAZVU010000048.1:0-7403 GCA_041660725.1 Candidatus Micrarchaeia archaeon
GAACCACACAGGGCTGTTGAATGCCATGTACTGGTTCACAAGCAGATAGGTGAGCTCATCCTCGAAAGCAGCAGCCTCCTCCTCATCCTTGAAGTAGTTTCCTTTTCGGCCCCACTCTGCCATTGTGTGCGCAACGCGGTAGATGAGCTGCCTCACGCTCGTCTCCCTCTGGGGCGTTGCAAGGCCTCCCCTGAAGTATTTCGAGACAACAATATTGGTAGCCTGCTGCGACCAGCCAGAAGGCACCTCAACAGCCGCCTGCCTGAACACTTCCTGGCCCTTAGAATTGGTAATGATGGCGTCGCGCTTCTCCCACGTCAGCTCGTCATAGGGGCTCGTGCCTTTCTTGGTAAATAGGCGTTTGAGGTACGTCTCTTCTGCATTAGAAGGGGCTCCGCCCCTCTCTACACCCCCTACGTCCACAACAGGTTGTGCCTTCATGCTCTCAGCCCCCACGATTATCACTATATATTGTGTCCCACGCCTTACCGAGGGACCACAGGTTGATAAAAGGAGAAGTATATAAAGGTATATTCAGGCGCCTTCCAGCACGTCACAGCCTACTAGGAAATGGGTAAAAGGAAGAAAAATTAACGACGAAAATCAGTTCCCCTTCTGCTTCACTTTTCCGCCCCACTGCCCGTGCTTCCGCCTAATCTTCCTCTCAGCAGCCCTTTTCAGCCCCTGCATCTCCTTCTTCACGCCCGCCTCATGCGATGCGCGCGCCTGCTCATCCACGGTAGGCGCACTTGTCATCAGCTCATCTCCAAACAGGTCCGCGCCAGGCCTGAATGCAGGCGCCTTTTTCTTTTCACTCTCTGCCTGCGCAGGCGCCATCTGCGAAAAAGGCGAAGGCGCAGCTGGCTTCTTTTTCTCCTCCTCAGCCTTCTTCACTGCAGCAGCGCCACTCATGGCCTCCTATTCGCACGAAAATATTAATTAACCGCCGCAGGCATGAACTAGGCGTGAGGCCCGCCAAACTGCTCCCCTTAGCGCTTCTCCTGATGCTCACCCTAATTCCTCTCGCCTATTCCGAGAATCTGGACCCATGCCCTGGCTGCAAGCGCACTTTCATAAGCGCGCAGGCGCTCTCAAGCGAGGACGCAGCAGGCCAAGGCACACTGGTCTTCCAGGTGCGCCTCCTTGCTGCCAATGCAGAATACAATTTCGACAAAACCAGCGTGGACCAGTCCCTTCTTGAGAGGATAGGGCAGCAAAGCACTGACCTTGACCCGCGCATCTACAAGCAGGACGACATTGACCAGCTGATATACAAGCAGGCGCTCCTGCCCCTGGACAACAGGGAAGTCAAAGTCTACCTGGACACAAACGGCAATGGCGCTGCAGATGCGCCCTCCCTTGCGCCTGACGGCTCTGTAATAGCGGGAGACCAGGAAGTATGCGCAATCACAACTGATGCAAATGGCGTAGGCTCATGCAGCATTCCTCTCACCAGCATCCCCTCCCTCCAGTGCAACAACTATGTAATCTCCTTTGACCCTGCGCATCAGCCCGCTGCAGCCACTCCTGCACCTCCGGCGCCCGGCGCTCCAGCTCCTTCAGTTGATGCTTCAATTTACAAGCCAAGCAGCGCGCTGGTTGAAGTGTGCGGCGAGTTCCTTCTGCCTCTCGGCTCATTCCAGAACCAGCTCACCACCACTTGCCTTCCCGTCTTCCTTTTGCTCGGCCTCTTGGCAGCAAGCATGTATGCAGCTGGCCGCAACCCCATGGCGCTCCTGGACATCAGCACACCGCGCCTGCCAAAGCCAAAGCCCTATGGCATGAGGCGCATAACAGTTGCAACAGGAGGACCAATGCAACGCACTGTGCTGAACAGGCAGCTGCGGCTCAGCAACAAGCTCTTTGACGCAGGCACAAAGCGCCTGATAGCAGAGCTGCGGCGCTCCAACGTTTCCGAGGCAGACATCCAGCACTTCATCAAGACCTACTCGTACGGCGGCCTTACAGCAAAAACAGACAGGGCCTCCATTGCAGCTGCGCTGCGGCTCCTTGCAGCTGGCCACAGCAAGGATGAGATAGAAAAAAGGCTCGCGGAGCTGCAGGCCAAGGCAAAGAAAGTTTCCGATGACAAGGACACCCAGGACCTTGCCTACCAGAGCTACATGCGGCGCATAATTCACGTAGGCGATGAAAGCCAGCGCGGCAGGCTTGACAACATAGAAAACAACAGGCGCCTCAAGGTGCAGTCGCACTTCCGCGCCTTGCATGATGCAGTGTGGCATGAGGAAAATGCAAAGCGCGCAATCTCTGCATCTGGCAAGGCTGCAGGCATGCCCAACTGGTTCAAGCTGCAGGATTTGGGCAACAAGATAGACGCGCAGAACAATGGCAGGACGCAGTACGGCTATTACATGAACATCCTGCCCAGGCTTGCAGACAGGGGCTTTGTAGGTGCATTCCTTGCAACGCGCATAGCTGCAGTAGGAAAGCTCAACCAGCTCTGGAAAAAGAACCTCGAGAAGGGCCTGCCCGTGCTCTTTGGCTACAGGCGCGCCGGGGCATCTGTTGGCAATGCAGTTGATGTGGTTGCGGACATTGAGAGCGGCATGGGCGGCATGTACCACTCCTTTGAGCGCTTCATGGCTCTGCGGCGCTACCAGTTGAGCATACTGAACTCTGCGGACGGCAAAGCTAGACTGCGCGAGTTGCTCAAGTCCAAAAGCAAGACCATTGCTGATATCGACGAGGTTACCCTTCACCAGACATTGGACAGGCTCGCAACTCTCAAGGCAAAGAACATGACTGACGCGCAGTTCGAGCACCTCTCGGCCAGTGTGAAGGCCACCTACGATGAGCTAAGGCACGAGTTTGAAGCTTACAAGGCAATGCCGGACAGCAATTCTGCAAAGCTCGCCTTGCTGCGCAGGATAGGCGAGCTGTCCGGCCAGCTCCGTTCTCAAATTTCCAAAGTGGACGACCAGATGGACGGCCTGCTGCTCAAGCAGCGCACGACCAACAAGGAGAAGTCAGACCTCATCTGGGAGGTAGTGGGCAAGCAGAAGCTGTGGGAGCTCGGTCTGTTTGCAGTTGAAATGGGTGCGCTGACAGACGAGCAGTTCCACCACCTGATTATGAAGAAAACTGAGAAGCACGAAGATGTTGTTGAAGGCGACCTTGCAACGAAATACGACAAGTATGTCAGGGCCGTAAGCGAAACTGAGAAGAAGGCTGCGCAGGATGTGCTTGATGCGGAACTGGCCAAACAGCTTTTCAAGCCCCTTTACACCACACTGGAAGCAATGGGTGCACGTGAGAAGGAAACGGCATACGCACGGCTTACGAAGATGGTGGGTTCTGACTCTATGAAGCTTTTATCAGACGTTTCCCAACGCCATGGATTGCTTGCACTTCTTCCTTTTGATCTAGATAAAGATGGCAATTATATCATCGACAAAGAGCGGGCAGGAAAATTCGTAAGCTACGTTGGTGCGCTCGGCAGCATTTACTCTCCCAACGCCAGCAAATTGGAAGAGATAGTCGACAGGCAGCTTGACAAGCGCTGGGACACGCACGAGCTCACGCGCATGATTATTACGAACAAGGATGCGGCGGCCCTGGGCGAGGTCATAGCTCTTGCGGCGCTGCGCCTCCAGATGAGGCTAGCTGGCACCGAAGGAGGCCTAAGTGGCGTGCTTCCGCGCCTTGCAGGCGAGTCGGACAGTGCTTACAATGAGCGTGTCAGGCAGCACTTTGCTTCGCAGATGAACCAGAAAATCCAGCACAATCTGGCACTTACCAAGGATGAGGAAGACGCAGTTCGCAAGGAGGCCTTCTCCTTCTTCCTTAACAGGCGCTCGCACGGCGGCGTAGATGAAATAAGGCAGGCGCTTATTGAGGGAGCCACGCGCGAGAGCCTGGCAATAGGCACAGAAGGCCTCACGCCTTTCATCAGGTTCACTGGCGGCGGCATGCTGGACCTTGCAGACATGCACGGCCGCATGGAGCGCGATGAGGTCATTGCAAATGCAATGGCCAACAAGGGCATTTTGAGCGGCGCGAAGATTACTGCTGACCAGCTGGGCAAGGGCATTTGGATAGCAACGCCAGACCAGGGCTTCATACCATTTGACACAACTGCGATGAAGAAAGTAATCAAAGATGATAAGACTGGGAAGGAGACAGAGCGCATTGCATTCTCTGTGGGCGGCATGGACAAGGTGATAAACGGCAAGCTCGCCATCACGCCCGCAGGCGACGTGAAGATAGTGGAGACAAATGCATGGTACAACAGGGTGGGCAAGAGGCTTGACTCCTACCTCTTCACAGTGTTCGAGGATTTCAGCAATGACCAGGTGGAGGCAAAGGCGCTTCTCAAGTACAACAAGCAGACTGCGCGTGCAATGGAGCATGGACCTATTGCGACTCTCGGCATAGGCACTAGCGGCGGCGCCACTGGCGCATTTGCAGGCGAATACAGCGAACTGGTCGAGCGCAAGATGCACTTCGTGGACTTCATCACTGATCTAGAAAAGAAGAATGCAGCCTGGCGCAGGGCGCAGCAGAAGAGCACTGAAATATCAGAGGAGGAGCGCAAGCGCCTTGAGAAGAATGTAAGGGACAATGAGGATAAAGTCAGGCAGGCCTACTCAGAAATACGCCACCTAGAGCGCGAGATGAGAAGCGAAGGCGAGGCGCGCTACCATGACGCATTCTTCCGCTTTGCGCGCAACTTCCGAGAAATCGACGACACGCTCACAGTTGGCAAGACGCAGCGCGCCCTCTCCTCAACCTGGGGCTCAACTGCATTCACGGACATGCTTTACAACTTCGGCCTTGCAACGCCCTGGTCACCCTGGCACGGCATCAGAGGAAGAATCCCGCTGGGCACGCCAGTCGCAATGGCGCTGCAGCCTGGCTGGATGATTGGAAAGTATTTCGCTGAAAAGATGAGGCCCTACTCCTTGCTTGCAAGCAACATGCCTGCCTACTGGGAAACGCAGGAATTCAGCATGCGCAGCCAGTGGAAGGATGCAATCAAGTCAACAATACCGCTTTCGCCAGAGTCCTTCAAGTTCTGGCATGTAACAATACCCGTTTTCCGCAATCCCAAGACTTACAAGGCTGTTGAGACTGATGCGGACATCTGGGGTGCCTACGGCTACGAGATAATACAGGAACTCAAGTCGCAGAAGCGCGCGCTTGAGGATGCGGCAAAGGCTGCAAGAGACAAGGCAGAGCGGGAGCGGCTTGAGCAGGAGACAGTCAAGCAGCAGAAGCTCATTGATGACGAGTTCTACATGCTGCAGCGCGGCTTCTACAGGCAGATTAACGAGGACGGCTCGCTGCCCAATGCAGCAACAGCGATGACAGACACCTACCGCTCCATTTATCTTACGGACGGCGAGAAAAAGAAGGCTGATGGAACACATGATTCGGACAAGCACCTGAAAGTTGACCAAAATGGCAATCTTCTTTCGGGCGAGATTGCGGATGCGGGCACTAACCTTTCAGTTGATGACGCCAACATGCGCATCCTGCCCCCAACTCTACACAGAACTGTCATCGGCACCATGCCAGTTGAGCGCCTTGAAGACTACTTCCTTGACTTGGGCGTGATAGCTGAGAAGTTTCCGGGCCTTTCATGGCTTGCGCGCCTTCCAATAGCCCCTGCCTACTATGACTTTGACTCCTTTGAGCCCAATGACGACAGGCACGGAAGAACCGGCTTCTTTGGCAAGCACTATGCATACCACGCGCAGGTCGGCTCAATAACGGGAATAGCCGGCGTCGTGTCAGCAATACCCGGCATAGGCCACTACATGGCAGAAGCGCTTGCATACATACCTGCACCGCTTGGCACTGAGTTCGGCCACCTTGGCGCAAAAACGGGCTCTGTAAGCATTTTCGGAAAGAGCGTGCCGCTTGCAGGCGAGTATGTTGAAAGAGGGCTGGCAGGCTCATCGCAGATGTGGATGAAATACAATGCAACTTACGAGCAGATGCCGCTTTACAGGATGGGCGAGGGCATGCCAGTTGCGGGCATCACCTACTTCTCGCCCTACAAGTACATGGACCCGAACCTTGTGCAGGCGCTCACTGGCAAGTACAAATACCTTGTGGAGCCGCACGAAATGGTTACTGCCTACCCGCACCTGGCTGACGAGTTCACGCGCGAGATGGACATCACTGAGCTCATGCAGAGAAGGCGGCAGGAGCTATCCATGTTCCAGCACATGAGCTTGGGCCAGGCAGGAGGAATGATTCCGGCTCTCGGCATGCTGCAAGCACTTCCAATAGCCCTCTCAGTTGCAGGCCTGCCCTATGAAAAGGTGCAGAAGCTGAGGGGCATCATCACCCCGCAGGAGCACCTTTACCGCGCCCTCTCTGGAATGAGCAGAGTGAACAGGGAGCAGAGCATAATTTCGCAGGGCCTTTACATGCCGTGCTCGCGCTGCGGGCTCACGGGCCGCAGCGGGCAGCACTGCCCGGGCTGCGGTTCGTATCTTGCCCTGAAGTAAAACTGCCTTTCAAGTAAATGAAAAAAGCTACTGCGTGCCGTCTTCTGGGCGTATGTTATTCAGCTTGCCTGCAAATACCGCGCCGCTGAAAGTAAGGTTCACATCGCTGCCAATGGGGCCAGCTGCAATCTCAACAGTCACATTCCTCTGCGCAAGCTCGTAGGTGCGGTTGTTGTCTGCCTTTACTTCGGCAGGAAGCTCAAGCACTGCCCTGCGGTAATCCTTTGTTACATAATACTTTGCAAAGTCTCCAACAAACGACAGGTTCGCAGCCTCATCCTGGAACTCCAGCACAATCTGCGAGTCAGGGAAGCGCGCAGGCTCCTGCGAGCCAGCTGCAAGCAGGTCGTCCTCCACTCTCTTCTTGTCCGTGAAATTGCCCACAACCTCGATCCTTCCAATGTAAGTGCCTGCAACATAGCCCTGCGAGAAGTTGAGGCCGGTCACATCTATGAGCACGCTTGCATTGCGCAGCAGCGTGAACGTGCCATTCGGGTAGCGCGCCTTGAAGGCAGCCTTCAGGCCAGCATCATCAAAGTTCCTGTCCTCCCACTTCATTGCAAAGAGCGCATAGTGGCTCGGCTCGTAGCTCGTTATCCTTGCAGGCGCCTCAAAGTTCACGCGCACTGCAACCGGGTACGCGCCATAGGACTCCACAGCGCCATCGCGTATGTTCGCGTTTATGCGCACGCTTATGTTCTGGCCAACAGGCACCTGCGGGCTGAACTCCAGCGAAATGTCCTGGAACACTGCGCTCACAGCGCCAGTTGAAGTTGTAAAGTTAATGACAGCGGGCATCTTGAGCCGCGCCCTTGCAGCTATTGTTGCATTGCTGCCCTCGAAAAGGCCGGCGATCTCGCTCATGTTTACCTTGCGCTCAAGGTTGAGCACAAAAGCGCCGTCAGGCCTGCGAGAGGTGTACTG
>JBAZVU010000049.1:0-7351 GCA_041660725.1 Candidatus Micrarchaeia archaeon
AGCGCCTGCTCGTGCCGCTTGATGCACGCGAGAAGGCCTGCCTGAGAAAGAGCGCTGCAATAGTGAAGGGCGCAATTGCAAAGGCAAAGTAGCGCGAAGGCTCAGGGCTGGTCCCACTCAATCTCATAATATTCGTACTTCGAGCCGGGCAGCTCCAGCCTCTTGACCTTGTAGTAGGTAACAGAAGTTTCGCGGTCTGAAATTGCAAGCAGAAGCTCCAGGCCAACGTGCTTTGACTGCTCAATTGCGCGCGCCAGCTCCTCGCCTCCTATGTACTCCTCTTCGCTCAGGGAGAACATCAGGAATTTCGGCTTGTCCTCCTTCGGGTTCTCAATGCCCTCTTTCTTGCGGTGGTAGAGCAGGAAGTCCAGCTTGGCCTTCATCTTCTTGCCTTCCTTGCCAGGTATGGCTAGAATGAATGTCTTCTTCACGCTGTGCGCCACCCTGATGGCGCGGGCCCACTCGCTGATGAGCATCTTGCTGCTGCGCGGGAAAACATGAATCACGTGCTTTGAGTGCACCCACTCATCCTGGTCGCGCACTGGCGAGGCGCCTGGGAAGTAGAGGCGGAAGTGAGTGCCGAACTTGAAGCCAGTCTTGAGAGTGAAGCCCCTCATGCGCCAGTCCTCGTACACCTCGTACATTAGCGGGAAGTCTTTCCTGCGCGCAGTTGCTTCTGCGATAACCTGCTTTTCATTTGCATTCTTGAGCGAGAGGCTGCAGTGCCTCATCATGAAGAGCGTCTCGTAGGCATCCAGCTTGCTGAGGCGCCCGCGATGTTCAGCTTTGTAGGAGCCGAACTGGCCGAGCCAGTAGTTGTGGTAAAGCTCCCTGCCAACGTGCTCATCATCTATCACAGTGTAAAGGTCATCTGCAAAGAACATGCCCTGCACTGAGTATTTTGGGGGCGAGAATTTCTGCGAAGGATATTTCTTGGTGGCGCTCCTGCCGTAATTGGTGTTCGGTGCGAGCTCCGAGATGGGGCGGGCTATCAGGCCCCTGTCGCGCCAGTCCTTGTAAGTGAAATAGCGCGCCATCTGCTTTTCCTCTGGATAAAGGGCTGCAATGTCATTGAAGCGCAGCTCATTCTGGCTCTCATCTAGGCACCTGGCATTGCGGATGTCCATCAGATAGAGAGCTTCCTCCGGGAAAAGGGTGATGACGCCCTTGTGCATCACGCCGTAATAGCCGCGCACAAGAGAGCTCACGCTCTCCGGCTGGCTGACCTTCAGGGTCTTGTCATGCTTGTTGTAGTCGAGCAGAACGCCCATGCTTATCGCTAGGCACTTGTGATGGCGCAAGGATTTAAGGCAATCGCAGGCTCACTTTCGCACCTTTGGTCCTGGAGTAGTGCCAGAGCCTTTCTTAACTCCCGGCTGGCCCAGCATGTCGCGGGTGTAGGCATTTCCAGGAACAGTTGCAGGCGCCTCGGATTTGCGCCGCGTGATTGGCTTTTTCTTTTCGGCATCAGCCTTCTCGAGCTTGGCTATTTTCGCCTTCAGGTTTGCAAGCTGCTCGGAATCATGCTGGCTTGGGCTGTTCTTCTGCCCCTTGAATTCGAGTACGACGAAATGGTCCCTGGCCTTGCGCAGCGAGCCCAGCATGTCAGTCATGTCCTTGAATGCGAAAATGTTGGCAACCAGCGAGGCTGCATGAAGCCCGCCTTTTATCAGGACAGACTCGAACTTGTCAGCTTGCTCAGGCGTGAAAACAGCCACCCTGAAAGTAAGGATGGTGGAAAGGCCGATTGCCTCCTGCTGCTGCGCAGCTGTCAGATTTTCATAGGACAATAAGGAGGAAACTAGATTGTCAACCAGCTGGTCAATAGTTTGTCCGCTTGCCATTGACAACAACACGTGCCTTTTCCCGTATTTATACCTATCTGACGAATTCTAAGCATGGCAAATATTTTCGCCAAGGGAGCTGAGGGGCGCATTTTCAAGGATGAGCGCATGCTCCAGCCCCAGTATCTGCCTGATGTTTTGCCGCACAGGGAGCGCGAAATAAACCAGATTGCGGATGCGTTGCGGGGAGCAGCGCACGGCACAAGGCCTGAGAATGTTTTGCTCACAGGCCCTACTGGCACTGGCAAGACTTCATGCTCAAAATACGTGCTGAAGGAGCTGGAAGAGTACACGCAGCGCACTGTTTCTGTTTACATAAACTGCTGGGAAGTTGCAACTAGGCACGGGATATTGAGCGTGCTTGCAAATGCACTGGGCGTGGTGACGCCGAGGCGGGGCGTTGCAACTGATGAGATAATTTCATCATTGGCAGAGGCGCTCACCAAGGGCGACAAGGGCGTTGTGATTGTTCTTGATGAGGTGGACAGGCTCTTTGCTGCGAAATACGAGGAGTGGAATGTTCTCTACGACCTTTCGCGCGGCAATGAGCTTTTTGCTGCAAGAATCGGCATCATCTCAATTACAAATAATGAGGAGCTGATGGCAACCATGGATGCGCGGGTGAAGAGCTCGCTTGTGCAGAGGCATATCAGGTTCAAGGCCTACTCGCCTGTTGAGCTCAAGGACATTTTGAGGGAAAGGGCGAAGATTGCATTCTATCCTGATGCGCTGGATGCTGAAGTTGTGCCCTTGTGCGCTGCTGTTGCTGCAAAAAGGGGCGGCGATGCGCGCGTTGCCCTGAATGCACTTTGGAGGGCTGGCAAGCTTGCTGAGGCGCAGAATGCAAGGCAGGTGCAAATTGAGCATGTGAAGAAGGTGAAGGAGGATTTGGAGAATGAGAAGCCTGTGCGCGAGGAGCTGGAGCCGCGCCTGGACGGGCTGCAGAAGAGAATATTCGACGTGATAAAAAAGAGGGGCGAGATTACAAGCGGCGCGCTTTACAAGCTTTTTAAGGAAAATGAGAGGACAGTAGAGGAGCACGTGAGCAGGCTGGAGAAGCTGGGCATCATTGAGACTAAATTGCTTGAAACTAAAGCGGAGAAGGGCGGCATTGGCGGAAAGACCAGGCTGATTAAGATAAAGAGAAAATAGCTGGCCTCAGAGCCTAATGCTGAAAGTTGTGCGGTAAATTCTCTGCCCGTCCTTCACTCCGTGCAGCTTGTTGGAGACCTTGGGCTTGAAGCCTAGCTGGCCTATTATCTCGGCGGCAACCTGCTTGGAGCCAACGTACATGTCAATGCCGCGGTGCGTGTCCTTGACTTTCGAGATGAACGAGTTCTTCTCAAGGTAGGGCAGCATTTTCGCCTGCGTGCGCTTCACCTTCTCCTCAGCGCCGCGCAGCTGTATGATTGCCTCGAAATAGCCGCTGCTCTCGCGCGAGCACTTGTCGCAGGAGGTGGCAGAGTACTTGATGCCCACATTCTCGATTACTTCTATTGTTGACTCGCCTGCCTTGATTGTGAATGTTATCTCGCACGCGCCGTCGTCCGTGAGGCGCGCCTTCGCGTCCTCGTACTTCGCGCTGCACTGCCTGAGCACGAATTTCCCTATCTCCTCGTCATTCTTGTCCTGCCAGCCCAGCTTGAGCTTCACGCGGCCGCACGTGCGGCATGCAGGTATTTCCACGGCTGCGGGCGTGTCGATGTCTATGTAGCTGCGGAAGCAGTCTATGCAGAAGTTCTCGATGAACTTCTTCTCATTGCTCTTGGCTCCGCAGCGCGGGCAGATTTTTTCCACAAGAAGAATGGCGCATCGCATTAATTTAAAACAATTGCGAATGCGGCAGTGCGAAAGCATATATTAGTTGCTCGCACAACGAAAATCATGTACGAAGAGCTCGCCGGTGTGAATGCGGAACTGCGCTACATCACCGTCGAACTGATGAAGATAGCTTCGGAGCGCCACATCACATTCCAGGAGATTGCGGCGGAATACATCGACAACGTCTACTTCCTGGACAACGCGATAAGGGCGGGCAAGGCTGCGCAGGAGAAGAAGCTCCAGAAGGTTGCGAACAGGCACTAGCTCCGCTCGCTGTTTTTAAAAATAAAAGAAGGGGAGCGAAAGCGCTCCCGCCCGAAGCTCAGCCGCCGTAGGCATTTGCATAGGCACTCATGTCTATTGGTGTTGCTGGCAGCGTGAACTCACTGTCCGCCACATTGCCTATCTGCACTTTTGTTGCCTCCTGAACATAGGAGCCATCCGAGGATGCAGAGTAGAGAGGCACGCCTTCAGCTGAATAGCAGCTCTCGTAGGTGCCGTCTATGCCCGCGCCGCTCATTGCAAAGCAGCTCGCGAGAATTCCCGCAATTGTGCGGGGCGCCTTTGGCGTTATGGTGTACTTCGAAGAGTCGGTTGCTGCCGCCA
Source organism: Candidatus Micrarchaeia archaeon (assembly GCA_041660725.1). GTDB lineage: Archaea > Micrarchaeota > Micrarchaeia > Burarchaeales > Burarchaeaceae > JBAZVU01. Next base: position 4,272 of record JBAZVU010000049.1, read on the forward strand.
CTGCCACGTCCGGCTGCTGCAGGCTTATGGCAAGGCACGTTGTCTGCTCTGCAATTGTGCACATGTATGCAGCCTTGTCAAGCAGATATGTCGAAGTTTGCACGCCATCAAAGGTCGAGTCAGTGCGCATGTTCTTGCCCTTGAACACTATGGTGCTGTCGAAGGTTGTTGTTTGGCCGCCTGAGTTCGAGGTTGTCTTGTAGTCTGCCTTGTACTGCAGGCTTCCTGCATTTGCGAAGAGCGATTCAAAGCTCACGCCCCCTGCTGCGGGCTGTGCTCCGCCATTCGGTGAGGGCGTTCCTGTCGAAGGTGGCGGGTTTGTGGCCTGAGGCGAGCCCGCTGGCACGCTCGGCATGCCTTCGCTTGACGGCACGTTCGGAACTGCTCCGGACGCAGTCGGCTCAGTTGAAGCTGGCGCCTGCGCTGCAGGCTGCTGGCCTCCGCATCCTAGCAGCAAAGCTGCAATAAAAACTGCAAAAAAGATTTTTCCATAATTCATTTTTTCACCCCGTTTTTTTCTCTTATCGCTAGCTCTTTGCCATCTCTATATCAGAACCCGTCACAGTCTTCCTGCCCGCGTGCTTTGCAATGCGGGACGCGCGCGCTGCAATGGCAAGCCCTGCAGCCTCCAGGATGTCCGTGAGCGCGTCAGATGCGCTTGCGCCAACGCGGTCTGCGCCCACTTTCCTGATGAGGCGCTCCACGACGGCCACTGGCAGTATCCTTCCCTCGCGCCGCCTGCCTCCGGTGGACTTTCGTGCCATGAGCAAGAATTGGGGGCGATAGTTTAAATAAAATGCAAGAGAAGCGAGGGCAGGGAAGTGGGGGTGAGGCCATGAGGGGCGCAGGAGCACCCGTTGAGGAGGGAAAGGATTACGTCGTGAAGGTGGACGCGCAGGGAAGCAAGGGAGACGGCATAGCGCATTACGAGGGCTTTGTCATATTCATACCCGGCGCAGCTGTTGGGCAGGAAGTGAAGGTGCGCATCACTGCTGTGCGCAGGACGTTCGCGATTGGCGAGATTGCCAAATAGCGCGCATTATTTTGCCTTGGAAGAAGAAAGGATGTCAGAAGACCAGATGCCCAGCTCGTCTGCTCCGCTGCCAAGGCAGTGGGCCGCAATTCGCGCCAGCGGGATGTTCAGGAGTTCGGAAAGCGCATCGGCTTTTCTCGGGCGCGAGAAATATTTTCCAAGCACAAAGGAGTCCGGCATGTTTTTCTCAGCCAGCGTGCCCCCGCTTGAACGCGCATGGCCTGCAAGTTCTTTTGCAAGGGGAAGGTGCGCGCTGAAGGCCTCGTTGCCCAGCAGCCCGCCGAAGTATGCGCCGAACAGAGAGGAAGGCGTGATGATGCGCTCCTTCAGGAGCAGATAGGCCATGAAGCTTGAGCGCGGGGACGGGTTCTCAGGCCTCACGCCCTGGAAGGCTCCGCGCGAGGCCAGTCTTGTAAGCAGGCTTGTGCAGCCCTCCTGGAAAACGCTCTCGCTCAGCGCAAAGAAAATCGGGTTGCCAACCTGCTTGTAAGGGAAGCCATAGGGATAATAGCCCCGGAAAGACAGCTTGTGGAGCGTTTCGTGCGCAGCAACCTCCCACGCGAGCCTCCTGAGGTCCTCGGGGCTTTCTGCAGCCATGCTCAAATCAATGCGCTGGAGGATTATGGGCTCGAAGAAATTGAAGCTGGAGGAGCCGAAGGCGTTCTTTTTCTGGAAAGGGTTGTGGGAAACTGACAGCAAAGTTTCGTCAAGCGCGCGCTGGAGAACCTGGCGCTGTTCTTCGGAAAACTTGAAAGGAACGCCCATGCGGGCCAGGCCCTTTTCCACGCGCCAAAGAATGCTTGCCTTCGCATCTGCGTGCATTGCATGCGCAAGCTCGCTGAACTCGCGCCTGCTGCGGCCATTGAGCATGAGGCCGTAGGGCTGGAGCTGGCTGTTGAAGAACTTGAGGAAGCGCGCTCCTGCATTCTCGCGGGGCTGCTGCAAAACAGATGCTGCATGGGCTGAAACCATGCACTGAAATATGCACTTTTGGCTATTTAAACCCCACGTCTACGGCGTTAGCCCGGGAAAAGCCGGACGGGTTTTTATGTGTAAGTGCAGATAGCAGCTCATGTGCGGCATTGTGGGCTACATAGGCGGGCGCAAGGCAGCGCCTACTATTTTCGGCTGCCTGAAGGCGCTCGAATACAGGGGCTACGACAGCGCAGGCATTGCAACTGCGCATGATGGCAAGCTTTCTGTCAAGCGAGATGTTGGCAAGATAGCCGAGGTGCATGCAAAGCACGATTTGGAGGATTTGGCAGGCGAAATGGGCATAGGGCACACGCGCTGGGCTACCCACGGCGTGCCGAGCCAGGTGAATGCGCACCCGCACAAGGACTGCACTGGCAAGATTGCAATTGTGCACAATGGCGTGATTGAGAATTATGCGGAGATAAAGGCGGAGCTGGCGAAAAAGGGCCACAGGTTTGTTTCTGAGACTGACACTGAAGTTGCAGCGCACCTGATAGAGGAGAACATGAAGAAGGGCGCCGACTTCATTAACGCTGTTGCAAAGGCAGTTGCACGCTTCCACGGCAATTATGCATTTGCTGTCCTTCATGCTGACGAGGAGAAGATAATCCTGGCGCGCGATGGCTCGCCACTTGTAATTGGCTTCGGGAAGGGCGAGATGTTCGCTGCAAGCGACGTGCCTGCAATGCTGCACTATACGCGCGAAGTTGCATTCATGGAAGACAAGGACATGGCGGTGATTACTCGCAATGGCGCGAAATTCTGGCATGAGGGCAAGCCTATTGACAGGAGAAAAGTGCACATTGACTGGACTGCAGAGATGGCGCAGAAGGAAGGCTATGCGCACTTCACCATCAAGGAGATAGAAGAGCAGGCAAAAAGCATTTCAGCTGCACTCAGGGTTGGCGTTGCTGATGGCGCAAAGCTGGTAAAGGAGGCAAAAGTGCTGCAAGTAATAGGCTGCGGCACCTCCTACCACGCAGGCCTTGTGTTCAGGCATTTGCTTGCAAGGCAGGCTGGAAGAAGCTGCGAGGCATGGGTTGCATCCGAGTACAAGGAAGGCGCAATAGTT